>NZ_CAXAVM010000015.1:0-58238 GCF_963972345.1 uncultured Gimesia sp.
AGAGGTAGAGCGCTGCTGATGGATCAGCGATGTCGCCGAGTACTTCAGCAGCGATCTTGCGGACACGATTCTCCGGAGCCCGTAAGGCCGCAATCAGTGGTTCTACGACCGGTTTTCCCAGCTGTGATAAGGCGAATGCCAGTTCGTCATTTTTGGCAGGATCTTCGCTGACGTTTAACTGTTTCAAGATGGGAGGCGCGACGATCGACCCGGCAGATTTGAGCTGGATAATCGCGATGTTTCGATCCGTAGGAGAACCAGACAGATCGTTGATTAATTTATTAATGCGAGCGGGATCAGTGGCGTAAGCACGGAAGGCGGCTTCCATCTGATTCAGCAGGGTGATCGATTCCGGCTGCAATGCTTTGTTATTCGCCAGGGACAGGAATGCCGCGGGCCCATGTTCATCGCGGAGTGCCAACAGGGTTTCCTGGTCGAGGTTGGCTTTCAGCAGTTGCTCCAGGTAGGGTTTGGCAGAAGCGGCATGTCCGAGTCCGGTCAGTTGAATGACTGCCTGCAGCATTTGAGCAGGCGTCTCCGGTTTTGACAGCAGGAGTTCATCAGCAGAAAGACCGGTAATCGTCGCTGACTTTTGTAATTGCGGAGGAATTTCCTCCTGTGACCAGACGTGGGAGGACGTACTCAGGGTGCAGAAAATGACCAGAGCAAAGGCTGCCAGGATCCGATTATTAAAAGACATTCAGTCGACTCCGTGTCGTCATGGTTGTCGGCTATTCATGGGGCTGCCTGCGAACAGATCCGTTTCTAGGCCTGTCTGTCTGGCAGATTGAATATCTCTGATGGGAATACACAGTTACAGAAATTATATACTATTCTTATCACCTTACCCAAAACAACATAATTCAATTATTTCGTTTCAAGTCTTCACAGAAATCAGGTGGTATGTATTCAAATAGACATATTCAGTGTAGAAGCTTCCGTATCTAGACTGTGTCCAGTTTTACTGTAGCCTCTCCAGGACTATTGGGACCGAGTATAATAGATTGAGAGACGCTATAGTTAAATGCGACGCGTATCTAGTATCATCGTTTCTGACGGCGATAACGGTGCAATCGAATAAAGGGGATGCACGTATCTTTGCTGTTCCCAATGTATTACACAGCGCAAGAACCCGATAACTGTTATAACCCAACCAGGGCAGGACTGGTCTTCTGAACATTCAGGGGAGGCAGATCTGACGGAGTCAGAGGATCTCAGGTCTGTTCGAGGGCAATCAGCTCTTCGTAAGTTTCCCGGCGACGGATGACATGATATTCACTGCCATCCACCAGGATTTCTGCACTGCGGGGCCGCGCGTTGTAGTTGCTACTCATTACAGAGCCATAAGCACCCGCGCTGAACATGCAGAGATAGTCTCCCCGCTCCATGGGGGGCAGATAACGGTCTTTCGCAAAGTAGTCACAGGATTCACAGACCGGACCGACAACGTCAGCCTTCTCGCAGCCCTCGATTTCGCCTTCACAGTCGAAAGGCATGGGAACGGCTGGTTTGACAGGCCAGACACGGTGATAAGAATCGTACATCGCCGGACGTACCAGATCGGTCATGCCCCCATCCTGAATGTAGAACAGCTTGCCCCCTTCCCGCTTGGTAAAGACGATCTGGCTGATTAACACGCCGGAATTCCCGGCGATAAAGCGACCTGGTTCCAGTGCCAGACGACAGCCGATTTCTTTAATGGTGGGGACAATCACATCCGCGTAAGTTTGAGCGGAAGGGCCTTCGTCCGTTTTGTAGCTGATGCCAAAGCCGCCTCCGAGGTTGAGCCAGTTGGTATTGTGGCCTTTCTCACGCAGTTGGGAAATGACCTCGGCTCCTTTTTTGACCGCCTTGGCATACGGATCGGTCGAGAGAATGGGGGAACCCAGGTGCATATGAATGCCCGTCAGTTCCAGACGCTCATCTTTGAGTACCTTGTCGGCCAGTTCGGTGGCACGTTCGATATCCATGCCGAACTTGTTGCCTTTTTTTCCCGTGGTCGTTTTGTGATGAGTTTTGGCGTCGATATCCGGGTTCAAACGTAAAGCAACGCGGCCCACACAGTTCAATTCGCCGGCGATCCGGGCGATGGCATCAAGTTCGGCTTCACTTTCGACGTCGAACATCAGGATGTCAGCCTTGAGTGCCTGACGAATTTCTTCATCGGTCTTGCCGACACCAGCAAAGACAACGCGCGAGGTATCGGCGCCGGCCTGCTGGACGCGGAACAGTTCTCCTCCGGAGACCACATCGAAACTGCTGCCGGCATCGTTCATCGTTTTGAGAATACTCAGGTTCCCGTTGGCTTTGACAGAATAGCAGATGACCGGATCAACTTCGGCAAACGCGTCCTGGATTTCTTTCAAGCGACCGAGAAAGTCTGATTTGGAATAAACCCACAGGGGTGTGCCAAACTCTTCTGCCAGTTGAGCAACGGGGACATTTTCACAAAACAGTTCATCATTCTGGTAATGAAATGCAGACATGGCGTAGCCTTTACGATGTAATCTTTGAAAAATGGCACTGGCGGGACGAACTCTTCAATCCGGAATCCGCCCGCAGCGACAGTGGTGGAGACGCGAAAACAGCTTAGGTGCAGGCTTTATGTTTAGCGAGCAACTCGGCAATTTGGACAGCGTTGGTGGCAGCGCCTTTACGGAGGTTATCACTGACGCACCAGAAACTCAGCCCGTTCGGACAAGAAATATCACGGCGGATTCGACCGATGTAGACTTCATCACTGCCATCACAGGTAGAGGGGAGTGGATACGAGAGGTTCTGCAGATCGTCGACGACAGTGATTCCCGGAAAATCAGAGAACAACTGTCGGGCTTCTTCCGGCGAGATCGGGCGTTCGGTCTCCACAGTGATGGTTTCGCTGTGGCAGTTTGCCACGGGGATCCGGACACAGGTAGGATTGATCTGAATCGATTCATCGCCCAGAATTTTCCGGGTTTCATACACCATTTTCATTTCTTCGCTGGTGTAGCCGTCTTCTTTTTCGCTGCCAATCTGCGGGATCGCATTAAAGGCGATCGGGTGGGCGAAGACTTTGTAATCGTGGGATTTGCCTTCCAGGTAGGCGCGGGACCCTTCCAGAAGATCGCTGGTACCGGCAACACCGGCGCCACTGGTCGCCTGGTAAGTACTGACGATCACACGACGAACAGGAGAGGCATCGTGCAGCGGTTTCAAAGCCATGACCATCTGGGTGGTGGAACAGTTCGGACTGGCAATAATGCCTTTGGCTTCGAGGGCGGCTTCCGGGTTGATTTCCGGAATCACCAGTGCCACTTCGGGGTTCATCCGCCAGTAACCTGATTCATCGATGACAATCGCGCCCGCTTCTACGGCTGAGGGGAGAAATTCCGCTGCGACATCATCGGGAGTGGAAGCGATCACCAGTTCGACTCCCGCGAAGGAATCTTTGGTCAATTCTTCCAGTGTGTATGTTTTGCCTTGGAATTCCAGTGTTTTGCCTGCGGAGCGCGCTGAGGCCAGAAATCGAAATTGTTTCGCCTGGAAGTTCCGGTCTTCCAGCAGTTTCCGCATAATGTGCCCGACGGCACCGGTGGCACCAATGATGGCGACAGTATCAAACACTTTGAATTCTCCAGTAAATAAAAAGGCTAAAAGTCTTTTACAGAATAACTTTAGGTCAATTACTCAATCGAAGGATTACGATAACAGTAATTCCAGCTCTGATTTTAACACAGCAGAGGGACAGGTCTAAGCTGACAGCCCCGGTCCAAGAAGGTTCAGAGCACAATCGGGGATTTCTGTACAATCAAAACCCGAATGAACGGGACATTATAAGGTCTCAGGCTTGATTCGTCCAATGCTGGGCATGTGTTGTCTGAAGTGAAGTGGTTTCTGAAGAAACTTTATTCCCGTCAGCAACAGATTTATTCTGGTATAGAAGTAATACACGAGCTTTTTAGCAGCAAAGTCCAAATTTCGGGAAGCGATGCTACTAGGGTCAAAACAGTGCTGATATACTCCACAGGAGTGGAATCAAGTCAGTGAGAGAAATTATCTCGCCTGAAATTTTAAGAAGAAGATAACGAGCAGGTACCGTACACGATGAAAGTTTTAGTGATTGGTCAGGGAGGCCGCGAACACGCGCTGGTCTGGAAACTGGCCCAGTCGGAGAGTGTCAGTCAGGTCTTTTGTGCACCTGGAAACGCAGGAACTCAGCTGGATGCGACAAATGTCGCCATCAGCGTTGACGATATAGCGAAGATGGTCGCGTTTGCGAAAGAGGAAGCAATTCAACTGGCAGTGGTTGGCCCTGAAGTGCCACTGGTGGCGGGAATGTCTGATGCCCTTCGCGCCGCAGGCATTTCTGTGTTTGGACCTTCCAAGGCGGCCGCAGAACTGGAAGGCAGCAAATCATTTGCCAAACAGATGATGTGGAAGGCCAATGTCCCGACCGCCAAGTCAGAAACATTCAAAAACTTTGAAGCCGCTGAATCCTATCTCGAAGATCGTGAAGAACAGCCCCTGGTGATCAAGGCCGATGGTCTGGCTGCCGGAAAAGGGGTATTGATCTGCGATACCAGGCAGGAAGCCCTTGACGCCATCAAGTCGCTGATGAAAATTCGCGAGTTTGGTGATGCGGGGAGAACGGTCATTATTGAAGAAAAACTGATCGGCCAGGAAGTCAGTATTCTGGCAATCGTCAGTGGATCGACGATTGTTCCTCTGGAAACATCACAGGATCATAAAGCAGCCTACGATGGGGACAAAGGACCCAATACCGGCGGGATGGGAGCTTACAGCCCCGCTCCCCTGGTGACACCCGAACTGATGGACGAGATCATCGAAAAAATTCTGGTGCCGATGGTCAATGTCATGAAAATTGAAGACCGGCCATTCAATGGGGTACTGTATGCCGGTCTGATGATAACCAATCAGGGACCTAAAGTACTCGAATTCAATGTCCGTTTTGGGGATCCCGAAGCCCAGCCGGTCTTGATGCGGCTCAAGACAGACCTCGCACAACTGCTGCTGGCGGCTGCGGAGGAGCGTCTGGACGAAATCGATGATCTGGAGTGGGATGAGAGACCGACTGTCTGTGTGGTGATGGCTTCGGAAGGATATCCTGATCAGTATGAAAAAGGGAGAGTCATTCGCGGCTTGAATGAAGCGGCTCAGTTGGCTGACACCAAAGTCTTTCACGCGGGAACGACCATGAAAGACGATCAGGTCGTCACTGACGGTGGGCGTGTTCTGGGAGTGACGGCGATTGGTGAAAGCATCAGTCAGGCAAAACTGAAAGCGTACCAGGCGGTCAAATGCATCCGCTGGGATGGTGCCTGGTGTCGCAAGGATATTTCAGATAAGGCTCGCTGAGCCTCGGTTTCCCTTTTAGTCTTGAAAGAATACCCACGATCAGTCATGCCTGACGAAATTCGAACCTGCTTACTGCCTGTGTTGTCACAACCGGAAGACTTTTCGGGGAGCACTGCTGTGATTCTCGACATTCTTCGCGCTTCCTCTACGATTACGACAGCGTTACAGGCAGGGGCAGCCGCTGTGATTCCCTGTCAGGAAATTGAGGAGGCACTACAGGTTGCCCGTCAACTGAGTGATGCAACTGATTCAGAAGTATTACTGGGGGGCGAACGCATGGGGATCCTGATTGAGGGCTTTCAGCTGGATAACTCCCCTGCCCGGTATACTGCGGATGTGGTCGCCGGAAAACAGATCGTATTTACGACCAGCAATGGAACGCGGGCTTTGAAGCGTGCGATCCAGGCAGACCGGATTCTGATCGGTTCGTTTTGAATCTGGCGGCGGTGGTGAATGAATTGAGTCAATGTTCGGGCGTTATCTATCTCGTTTGTGCCGGGACGGATGGAGCAATCACGGGTGAAGACTGTCTTTGTGCAGGGGCGATCGCTGCAGGGCTGCAAGGTTCCGTTGCCCATGAGTTGACGCTGGACGATGCAACACGCATGGTGGTCGACTATTTTCAGACCCAGACCGACAAGGCAGACGGGCTGTTGTCAGCAATGCGTGCCAGCCAGGGGGGACGAAATCTGATTCAACGTGGCTTTGAAGAAGATATTCAATTATGTTCTGCCCGGGATCGTTATACGGTACTGCCCGAGTACAGTCACAAATCAGGGAAAATTATGTCAATTTCAGCAGACTGAACCACTGCTATTTAATGAGTAAAAATAAAATCTTTATCTGAGAATGTCTTACTGCAGACAAAAGGGAAAGACCAGAGCAATGAAAAAAGAGATGGAGAAAATCGTAGCGTTGTGTAAACGGCGCGGGTTCATTTTTCAGTCGTCTGAAATTTACGGCGGTCTGCAGGGGTTCTGGGATTATGGTCCGCTGGGAGTCGAACTCAAACGGAATGTACGTGAGGCCTGGTGGTCTGACATGATTACCACCCACAATGAGCTGGTTGCGCCGGAAGGTGCTCCCAAACCGTTCTGCATGACGGGGGTGGAAACTACAATTATCATGCATCCCAGCGTCTGGAAGAGCTCCGGGCACTTTGATCTGTTCCATGATTTCATGGTCGATTCCAAAGAATCGAAAGCCCGGTTCCGGGTCGATCATGTTTCGGTGGCAGTCGCTTATACCGCCGATAAAACTCCCGTCGCCTGTGAAACCTATATGGCTGATATCGGTGAAGAAGGACTCTCTAAGACCAAACGCAAACGCCTGGAAAAGGCCCTTGCCGAATACGAAAAAGAGAACGGCCTGGAAGCCGGCGAGACTCCTCAGATTACGATCTGTAACCTGATGGAATACCGGAAAATGCTGGCAGATGCGAATATTCCCGCGACCGGGAAACTGGAAGCACGTTGTCCTGAAACCGGGGGCGAACTGACCGAGCCCCGCGAATTCAACCTGATGTTTAAAACCATCATTGGTGCGCTTTCAGGAGAAGAAGGCACCGCGTTCCTGCGGCCGGAAACCGCACAGGGGATGTTTGTGAATTTCAAAAATGTCGTCGACAGCGGCCGTGTCAAAGTACCTTTCGGGATTGCTCAGATCGGGAAAAGTTTCCGGAATGAAATCACACCCCGAAACTACATTTTCCGTTCGCGAGAATTCGAACAGATGGAAATGGAATTCTTCTGTCACCCTGATGAATCGTTCGAGTGGTACCAGTACTGGCGGGACCGACGCTATGCCTGGTACATTAAACACGGGATCGCGGAAGGCAATCTGATTCTGCGCGATCATACCCAGGAAGAACTGGCACACTACTCGGTAGGAACTGCTGATGTGGAATATGCCTTCCCCTTCATGGAAGAGGATGAATATGGAGAACTGGAAGGGATTGCCCATCGCGGTGATTTCGACCTGCGTTCGCACATGGAAGGCAAGCTGGTTCGTGAAGGAGATCAACTGGTCGTTGAAAAGAATGAGCATGGACAGCCCAAGTACAAAGGCAGCGGAAAAGATCTGACCTACTTTGATGATCAGACCCGCGAGCGGTTCATTCCCCATGTCATTGAACCGGCCGCCGGTGCAGACCGTGCGACGCTGGCATTTTTGTGTGAAGCCTATTACGAAGATGAGCAACCGGATGAAAAAGGTGAAATGCAGACGCGGACCGTGATGCGATTTCATCCGCGCCTGGCTCCTGTGAAAGCTGCCGTGTTCCCCCTGATCAAAAAAGCGGGCATGCCGGAAATTGCTTCGTCCATTTACCAGCGTCTGAAATCAGCAGGAATTCAAGCGGTTTATGATCAACAGGGAGCCATCGGTCGACGATATCGCCGTCAGGACGAGATTGGGACACCTTTCTGCTTGACAGTGGATGGGGAAACTGAACAGGATAACTGTGTGACACTGCGTGATCGTGATACACTGGAACAGGTGAGAATTCCCATTGACGATGTCGTTACTGAGATTCATAAGCGAATCTATGGTTGAATGAATCAGTCTGGATTGAAAAATATTTCTGTAAAATAAGTCGAGAGGAGTCTGTCATGGCCAACGAAAATATGGACCGTCGTGTGTTCGGCAAATACCTCGCTGGCAGTACAGCTGCTTTTTTAGCCGGTACCAATTCCGCTTCTGCAAAAGAACCGGTTGTAGATGGAGTGACGCGTCCGTCCAACACCCTGTTGCTTGACGGGGGCGGTCAGTCTGTCTGGAATTCATCAGCACAACATGTGCGTACAAGCGGCTGGATTTCTCCAGATGGCAAAATCTTTCACGAAGCAGCCCGGAACATTCCGATTGTCGAGGAAGACGAAGTCATTGTCTGCGGGGGTGGACCTGCGGGTGTCGCCGCGGCGCTCGCGTCTGCCCGCAGTGGTGCCAAAACCCGTCTGCTGGAAGTCAATGGCTGTGTCGGAGGTGTCTGGACGGCAGGCGCACTCACGCTGATCATTGATGCTCAAAATAAGCCCGGCATCATGCGGGAACTGTTGCAGAAACTGGAAGAACGTGGTGCCAGTAATACCCTGCCCAACGGTTCGGTCGCATATGATACCGAGAAAACCAAACTGTTACTGGAAGATCTCCTGCTGGAAGCGGGCGTCAAAATTCAACTTCATACGCGAGTCGTAGGAGCAGCCACTGACATCAATAACCGTCTGTCAGTGATTGTGACGGAATCCAAATCGGGTCGTCAGGCGTGGCGGGCCAGGGCTTTTATTGACTGTTCCGGTGATGGCGATCTGGCAGCGCAGGCGGGTTGCAGTTACGAATTCGGTCAACCTGGTACGGGGCTGACTCAGCCGATGAGCCTGATGGTTCTGTTGACCGGGGTCACATTGGATGGTATTGCTCCTTTCGTCCGCGGAGATGCAGAACCTCGCAAGCTGGGGAACCCGAAGAAAAACCTGCTGGCCGAATTCCAGCGGGCGGGCGTTGATCCTTCCTATGGGGGCCCGACGATTTTTCGGGTTCGTGACGGCCTGTTTGCGATGATGGCCAACCATGAATATGGAACACTGGCCATTGATGCGGCACATGTCACTGAAGCAACTCTGCAGGCACGACGCGAAGTGCATAAGCTGGTCAACAGTCTGAAAAAACTGGGAGATCCCTGGACCAACCTCGAGATCATCGCGACCGCAGAACAGATCGGTACCCGCGAAGGTCGCCGGATTATGGGCCGCTATCATGTCAGCAGTGAAGATCTGAAGAACGGGGCACGGTTTGTGGACGGAATCTGCCACGTACGGTTCGGGATCGATGTTCATTCCACCAACCCAGGAAAAACGAAAGCCATCGAAAAGAAACCGTTCAAATCCAAACCTTATGATATCCCTCTGAGGGCATTGATTGCCCGGGATGTGACCGGCCTGATGATGGCAGGTCGCTGCATCAGTGGAGACTTTATCGCGCACAGCAGTTATCGGGTGACCGGGAATGCCGTGGCGATGGGAGAGGCAGCAGGAGTTGCTTCTGCGCTGGCAGCAACCACACAGAAACTGCCTCACGAAGTCCCCTTCCCTGAGGTGGCCAAGCAACTGGAAGTGATTCGCTCCGGTGAAAACCAGCAGGTGAAAAGTTAATGGAATGCTGAGCGCCGGGTTCGAAATTGCTTGACCCGAACCAGGGGGATGTTTACGCTGTCTCCTCAGCGGTCCGAGTTCAGCGGCTGTCGTATAATGGTATTACCCCAGCTTCCCAAGCTGGTGACGAGGGTTCGATTCCCTTCAGCCGCTCTTTTCAGACTGCCTGCTCACCTGTGACTACTGTCGAGTTTAAGCCTGCTCCTGCAGATCAGAGGGGCTTCTCGAAGATCTTATCCAGTGACTTCGCTTTATCGCTGAAGTCGATTTCGATGGCACTGTGCATCCCCTGCAGAATGATTTTCTGAAAGCGAGGATCGACCTGCAGCTGCAGGATGGTGTCTTTCAGGATGTTGTCTTTAAAGCCGATCGTATCCCCGGTTCTGGCATCCAGGATTTCCAGCAGGAATGAATAACTGCGCGTCCGGGACTCCGTCCGGATTTTACTCATAAAGATCAGGAAGGGGAGCTGGTACTGAGAGGTATCAATCCAGGAACGTTTCGGCAAATTGCGGCTCCAGAGAATCTGCCCTGTTTTACCGTCGATGCTGATTAAGTCATTGTCGAGGTGCACCACATTCAAAAAAGAGTCGCTGACATAAAAGTCGTTTTGAGGAGATCGTCGTCGCGGCGTCGTGTATGAGAAATTGAAGTAGTAGCGCTCCTGATCTTTGAAGCCGATAAACTTATTGAGGCTTGTCAGGTATTCGTCAGGGATGATGGATTCGATGATGGTCTCACCAGTTTCGACGTTGAGTACGCGCAGTCGATTGGGGGGCAGCAGGATCGCCAGTTCTGTTTCAGAAATCTGAGTCGAAAAACCGGAGTTGGAAACAGGCTCATCCAGCAGATGCTGATCAGTCAGCGGGTCCCAGAGACGAACGCGTTTTTCGGTGGTCGATGTGGTTTCGTAGAACAGCTTGCGACCGAAGACGTGACGGGAGCGACTGTTCAAATCCAGTTCGCCTTTGCGGATCAGTTCGCCGGTTGTCGTGCTGTAGACATCGTAATTCGTTCGATTGATATTAAAGGCAACCAGTGCCTGCTGGTCCCCGATCAGCCCTTTGCTGGAATCACTGAGGAAACCTGATTTGGAAGGGATGTTTTTGCGTTCCCACAAGACCTTGCCTGTCGCGGGATTTAATCCGAACAGGTGATTATCCCACTGGAAAACGCAGACGCGCGGCCCGGAGGGGCCAACATAAAACAGTGATTGCGAGTTATTTAAATCAGTGAATTCCTTTGTCCACAGTGGTGTGGAATCTTCTCCGTTCAGTTGCAGCAGCGAAACGCCATGGATCTTGCGGCTGCTACCGAGCGGAATGAAATGACCTACGCGGGTGTTTTGCGAATGATAGGGGTAGGAAATGCGATCGGAAACTTCGATCTTTCCGATGGTCTGTCCAGCGTGCTTATTGATGACATGCAGCTGTTCCCCGGATTTCAACAGCAGCTGAGATATTTCAGCAGGAGGAAGAAACTTGCGTTCATAGTTTTTATAGGTGTTTCTGGTTTCCGGGGGGGGCGTTCCCAGATCACTCTGTCTGATAATCAGGTGAGAGACTTCATGTTGCAGTGGCTGCATGGCCTGGAAGATGGTCCAGGTCTGCGAACCTCGATTAAAGCGGTTAACATACTGTTTTCCGGTGAGGCCGGTCTCAAGTGTGACCTGTGCATATTTTTTGTCCAGCTCACGCAGTAACGCGGCTGCTTCATGGGGAAGCCCGGCGGTCTGCCAGAGTTCCAGCAGTTCGCAGGTAGCGTTCGCCGCGATCTGGTCATCCGGATGACTGCGGTTCTGCATCAGCAGGAATTCAGCCTGCTGGATCTGTCCCTGTTCGATCAGTCGGTCTGCCAGTGTGCTGCGCACTTCAACAGCCTGAGACCAACTGCCGTAGGTGTCGAGAAATGCCTGCAGAGCGAGGGTGGAGCCCTCTTTCAGGGCGACCTGTTGGTCATCCGTGATTTGTGCATCCAGGGCTTCACGGTCGATGCGATCTGCTTTCGCAGTTACTTTTTCCATCAGACCCGCAACCAGGCTTTTGGTGGTGACCAGATGATCGGTGTCTCCTGCCATTGCCAGTGGCTGCTGGACTTCAATTTTCTTAAATTCCTCGGCAATTTCCATCAATGCCTGGTAGTTTTCCTGCTCAAGGAGATACTTGGATTTACGTGAAAGGTAGCGACCTCGTTCCTGGGGGCTGGTCGCAAGTCGTTCCAGTTTCGCAAGAATCAGAAATTCATCCTGTGTCGATTGATTCAGCTCGGCGTAAAGCAGTTCCCGCAAGAGCGACTCAGATCGTGATTTTACGTTGGCAGTGGTGGAAATCGAGAGCAGAGTCTCGAGCCTGTGTTGCGCACTGTTCAAATTCCCGAGTGCCAGTTCTAGTTCGGCTTTTAGCAACTGGTCACTTTGATGTTGGGGAGAATTCAGATTCTGCTGATCAAGTTGAGGTAAGCTGGTCAGCATGGCTTCTGCCTGGGGGAATGCATCAATCTGCCAGAGTCCCAGCGAGATCAACTTACCCTGGTGGGCAATGATGTTTCCGGGATACCAGTTGTGCTGGTCCGGGTCTTGATTTGATTGCTGCGAATGATTCGCATGGGCGTATGCCGCGCCCTGGCGGAGTTTCTGTTTGAAGTCCCGGTTCAGTATTTCTGTGATCTGGGTCGTATTACTTAAGGTAAAGCCGGATTCTTTTCCTGTGGGAATATGGATGCTGAGAATGCTTCCCGTTTTTACAGGCAACAGATAATTATTCTGTGACAGGAAACCTTTGCCGGTCACAGGGCCTACGTGCAGATGCCAGAGTTCCCGTCCATCTTCGATGTGTCTGCCACGACAATAGTCCGAGCCGACAATCAGCACGGTTTTGTCAACAACAGCAGCCACATATTCCGCGTCTTCCCGGTGTACTTCTTCCCAGAGCGGAAGTCCGGTATTTAAATCGACACAATGAATATAGGGGGAACCTGTAGGGAGATAAAAAACACGGTGTTGATCAATCAGGGGCGCAGATGTCAGGCCCGGATGACCAAAGGCGACGGGCCGATAATATCGCTTCTGTGAGATGCGCTGGTACTGGTCTCCGTCTCCGTAGTAATAGTTCCAGAGGAGATCGCCATTCGTGGCATCAATGGCGATCAGAGTATCCATCTGGGTGGTGCAGACCAGAACGCCTTGACTGCAGGCCAGAGGGCACTGCTGATAGGCGCGTGTCCGATCTGCGAATATAGGTTGATTGACGAATGCGATTCCCTGTTTCCAGTGGATCCCACCGTTCTGCGGGTTGATGCACAGAACAGAGAGTTGACTGTGATGTTCGGTCAGGGCATAAATGTAATTTCCGACTGGCAATGGTGCCCCGAGGAAATAATAGCCTTCGATACTCCAGTCGGGTCTGTTCTGCATTGCAGCCGGTTGTTTCACTGCGGGAGAAGCTGTGCCAGCAGAGTCCCGGTTGTCTGGAGCCGATTTTCCGTTTGCCGATTTTCTGTTTAATGGGAGCGCAACCAGCCGATTCCCTTTCTGAGAGACCAGGGGGAAATGAGACGAAGAGCGACGCAGTCCCATGTTGATCTGAGCCGGCGGTTGTGTGTCCGGCAGATAATCAATGGCAAAGACGTATTGGCCATTACTGCTGAGAGATCCGTAGATCGAATTGTAATTATAAAACTTTTCCAGTGGCAGATTCTGGGAATAGGCCGAGTGAGGTGGATTCTGAGCTTCCAGTTGTTCGATCAACTGAGTGAGGCTGCCTGCACTCTGGAAGAGCCAGTCTGTATTCCCGGAGTCCACATGCACCGCCCGGACGCCATTGAAATCACGATAAATGATCAGGTCGTCGACGGCGATGGGTTGATTGACGACCGCGGTTGAGAGATTTTCACGAAACTGTTTCTTCTCCCAGTTTCGGAGTGTTTCCAGTGGGCTGTCTTTATCTGTCCGGCCGATCGGATGGCTCCAGACCGGATTCAGATAAGGCAGACTGGCATCAACTGACTGATTGCGTTTTGCATTACCCTGTGATACGAACCACCCGGTTGTTTTACGAGTCGCGGAATCAGCGAGTGTGGTATCCAGGAACTGCAGCGCCTGTTCCAGAGAGAGTGTTCTGCCGGAGACGATGACTTTCTCTGTTCCGTATGTTTCCAGGATCTGAGCGGTTTTTTCATGCTGTTGTGACTGCTGATAGGTCAGAGCGGCTTTCAGTAAATGGACCGGTTCCAGGCGTGACTTCTGCAGACGGCTTTCGAGGAGCAGATCCCAGTAGCGTGCCGCGAAATCAAAGTTCCCCTGCTCCATATAATGGGTGGCCAGATAATTCAGGGATTCAAAACCGGCTTTCAAGGGAAAGAATCGTAAAGCCAGCAGTTCATACAGTCGCAGATCATTCGTCTGTCGTGCCTGTTGCAATAACTGGTTTGCCTGAGGTCCGGAGATACGTTCATAGTCTGCCAGTGAACGCGGCGAGAACTGGGAATACAATTGCCGGGTGCGCTCGCGGAAATTAACGGGGCGTGGCTGATCATCGGACCAGAAAAAATAGTCTTCCTGGTGATCCAGCAGTTTTTCCAGCTGCAATGCGCCTTCGGTGAACTCGCGATCCTGAAATTTCTGTTCTGCCCGCTCAAACTGAGTCTGTAGATTCCGGTTTCGGTAAATCCGGTGGATCAGAGCCTCACGTTCTTCCGAGATTGACTGATCTGGCTCGCTCTGGTCCGGGACTTCGTTTTGTTCTGGTGGATCCAGGAATGCCAGCAGCGGTTGCCTGTTCTGTTTTTCACCTGAAAGTAAATGGAAACAGGGATAAAACAGAACCACGCTCAGGCAGAGCAAGATTCTGGTTGAGGCATTCTTCGGGAATTTCCTTCCCGAGAATGCAGGATATAATCGATTCATCCTGCGGGTTCTCCTCAGATCAGAAACAAGTGCCTGGTATCAAGCGCATCACCGAACGCAGGCTGCAGCATTATAACATAATCAGCCGGGAGACAGACAGACTAGTTTGAAAAGGAGACCATCCTCCGGATTTAATAAATTCGCGGTATGCCAGTAGGGGAAATAAGTTAGGGATGTTTATTGTTGAATTGACATCCGTCATAGGAATCATCGACAATGGAAGAATCAGATCCTGGACAGATCATGGAATGTATCAAATCCTTCACTGAAGACTGTACAGTCGGGAGAGACAGACCACGCATGCCTTGCTTTACTCACCGCAGAACCAGATCACTTTCCCTGTCTGCTTGTGGATTGCTCCTGTGGGGAGTTCTATCCGGGCTCGTTACTGTCGCCGCTGAAACGAACAAAATCCCTGCCCGACAGGCAGGAAAAGCCCCTGTCGATTTTACGCAGGAAGTTCAACCTCTGCTGGCAAAACATTGTTATTCCTGCCATGGACCTGATGTACAGGAAGGCGGATTACGCCTGGATCAGAGTGAACTGGCATTCAAAAAGCTGGAATCAGAGGCGACGGCAGTCGTGCCACATCACCCGGAGCAGAGTGAGCTGATCGCGCGCATTACGTCGAAGGATGAAAGTCTGCAGATGCCTCCCGAGGGGGAGCGGCTTAAGCCGGAACAGATTGAAGTTCTCAAAAACTGGATTCAGCAGGGCGCGGAATGGAAGAAACACTGGGCGTTCCAGCCGCCTCAGCAGAACAGTCCCCCTGAAACCAGCCAGAGTCAGTGGGTCAAAAATCCGATCGATGCGTTTATCCTGTCCGGCCTGGAGAAAAAGGGGCTGTCCCCTGCTCCGCCCGCTGATCGAGTGGCGCTGATTCGTCGCGTCTGTTTTGATCTGACCGGCTTGCCTCCGACTCCGGAAGAAGTGGATCAGTTTGTGAATGATTCGTCTCCGGATGCTTACGAAAAACTGGTAGATCGCCTGCTGGATTCCCCCCGATATGGAGAGCGCTGGGCGCGTCACTGGCTCGATCTGGTCCGTTATGCTGATACCAACAGTTTCGAAAGGGATGGCGCCAAACCCAATGCCTGGCGTTTTCGAGATTACGTCATCCGATCATTTAATGAGGACAAACCGTACAGTCAGTTTATCAAAGAGCAACTGGCGGGTGACGAACTGGATCAGGTGACCAACGACACGATTATTGCGACCGGATATTACCGCCTGGGGCTCTGGGATGACGAGCCGGCAGATCCGCTTTTGAGTTACTACAATGAACTGGATGATATTGTTTCCACAACCAGCCAGGTCTTTCTCGGCCTGACATTAAACTGTGCCCGCTGCCACGAACATAAGATCGATCCGGTTCCTCACGAAGACTACTATCGATTTATGGCGTTTTTCCATGGTCTGAATTCTTATGGAACGCGCGGCGATCAACTGTCGTTTAACCAGACGGATATTACTGCACCCGAACTAGCGGCAAAGTACGCGAAATACGACCAGCAGAAAAACGATCTCAAGCACAGAATGCATGCGATTGAAGAAACAGCGATTAAAAAAATGCCCGGGGTTGACCAGCGGCGCTCGGAAACCCGTGAGCGGGGAAAACTGCTCAAAGAAAAACTGGCCGAGTATCTGGAACCGGATGAAAGTCAGGCTTACCAGGGGCTAAAGGAAAAGTTAAAGCAGCTGGAAGCCGACCGCAAAAAATTACCTCCACGGAAAGCGGCACTCAGCGTGAGGCGGAGTCTGAAAGCGCCGCGTGAAACCTTCGTGTTACTGCGGGGGAACCCGCATGTCCCTGGTGACAGGGTGGAACCAGGTTTTCCGGAACTCTTTGGTGAGACGGAAGCCATCATTCCGAAACCAACGCAGGATCAGCAGACTTCAGGTAGACGACGGGTTCTGGCGGAGTGGATTGCCGATGAGAACAACATGCTGACATCGCGTGTCATTGTCAATCGGATCTGGCAGCATCATTTTGGTCGGGGGATCGTGCAATCGCCGAATAACTTCGGGCAACTGGGCGTGCCTCCCACGCATCCCGAACTCTTGGACTGGCTGGCCCTGGAATTCGTGAAAGGCGGTCAGCGATTTAAAGCATTTCATAAGTTGATTCTGATGTCGAATACGTATCAGATGTCGTCCCGGCACTCGGAACAGGCGGCAGCCGTCGATCCGGCGAATGATCTGTTCTGGCGGTTTAACATGCGGCGATTGAGCGCAGAAGAAGTGCGTGATTCCATTCTGGCAGTGAATGGTCGCCTGAATCTGAAAATGTATGGCCCTGGTTTTTATCCCTTGATTTCTCAGGAAGTGTTACAGGGGCAATCTCGACCGGGGGAAGGCTGGGGTGATTCCTCAGAAGAAGAACGGGCACGGCGAAGTATTTATATTTTCGTAAAACGCTCGCTGGTGACTCCCCTGCTCTTCAATTTTGACTTTGCAGATACTGACAGCAGCTGTGCGGTTCGCTTTGTGACTACGCAACCGGCTCAGGCTCTGAGCATGATAAACGGCCATTTTGTCAACCGACAGGCGGAACTGTTTGCAGACCGGCTGATTGAGGAAACGGGAACAGAGTATTCCAAGTTTGTCACACGGGCGATTCGCCTGGCTTATGGACGGGCGCCACAGCCAGGTGAAGTGGCTGACGCTGTGCAGCTGATTCAAAGATTGATGCAGAAACATTCCCTGAAAGAAAAACAGGCGCTCGATTATTTCTGTCTGACGGTTTTGAATCGGAATGAATTTGTCTATCTGGATTAAAAGCGAATCAGGTTACTGAAACACAGCCTGAACATTGAATTACGAGACAATAGGCTTGAAGAGGATTAACAATGGCTTTGGATAAACCTGCACATCAACAGAATGGACACGCACAATTCTGTCGTCGCACACGACGGGAGTTTTTGTGGGAAACCGGCGGCGGTTTTGCATCAGTGGCTTTAACCGGCTTGATGTCAGCAGATGGCTTTCTGAATTCACAGGCACTTGCCGCTGACGGGGTGAGTCGGTACCAGAATCCGCTGGCTCCCAAAGATCCTCACTTCAAACCGAAAGCGAAGAGTGTGATCTTTCTGTTTATGTACGGCGGGCCCAGCCACGTCGATACATTTGACCATAAACCCAAGCTGTATGGCCTGGATGGCAAGACGGTTTCTGTAAAAACCAAGGGGCGCGGCGGAGAAAAAAATGAAGGCCGCGTCGTAGGGCCGAAGTGGAAGTTCAAGCGGTATGGAGAATCAGGTCAGTGGGTTTCGGAACTGTTTCCCCATCTGGCAACCTGTGT
Organism: uncultured Gimesia sp.; assembly: GCF_963972345.1. Classification (NCBI taxonomy): domain Bacteria; kingdom Pseudomonadati; phylum Planctomycetota; class Planctomycetia; order Planctomycetales; family Planctomycetaceae; genus Gimesia; species uncultured Gimesia sp. The sequence goes on from NZ_CAXAVM010000015.1 coordinate 17,708, forward strand.
TGACGACATTGCTTTTCTGAAATCGATGACTGCCCATTCATGGATCAGCGATGTTGATGATGAATTCCGGTCGCATCTTGAGCGGTTTTCCCAGTCTCGGTTCGTGGCTCAATTATGGACTGGGAACTGAGAATGAGAACCTGCCTGGTTACGTTGTGATGCTGGATCCGACTGGTGGGCCCATCAGTGGCGCCAAAAACTGGTCCAGCGGTTTCATGCCGGCGACTTACCAGGGAACCACGATGCGTTCCAAAGGCGCGCCTCTGATTGATCTGCGTCGTCCGGAAGGCATGTCTAAAGCGGTACAGCGGGAACTGCTGGATGCTTTGAAAGCTGAGAATGAAAAACACGAAGCCACCCGTGCCGGAAACTCGGAACTGGCAGCGCGAATTGCGAGTTATGAACTGGCTTTCAAAATGCAGCAGCATGCTCCCGAAGCAGCGGATCTGGCTGCAGAGACACAACAGACCCAGGAAATGTACGGTTTGAACAATCCACGCACCGCTGATTTTGGCAGTCGTTGTCTGCTGGCGCGTCGGCTCGTGGAACGGGGTGTGCGATTTATTCAACTCTACTCAGGTGGAAACCATAACGATGCGAACTGGGATGCGCACGGTGACCTCGTAAAAAATCACAGCTTCCATGCGGGAAATACGGATCAGCCAATTGCAGCATTGATTAAGGATTTAAAGGCCCGGGGACTGTTTGATGATACGATTATTGTCTGGGGTGGTGAATTTGGCAGGCAGCCCACCGCGGAATATGCGAAAGGAACCGGCCGCGATCACAACTCTGCCGGGTTCACAATGTGGACTGCCGGGGGCGGAATCAAAGGAGGAGTTTCAGTGGGGGCGACCGATGAACTGGGGTCTGCAGCGGTCGAAAAACCGTTCCATGTCAAACGCCTGCATGCCACGATTCTGAACCAGATGGGCCTGGACCCCAACCGGCTTTCTTACTTCTATGGCGGCCTTGATCAAAAGCTGGTCGGCGTCGAGCATACAGAGCCGATTCACGAGATCATTTAAACCTTGAGTACCGTTTGACGGTGTCCCTGCCCTTCAATCCGAGTTCTGACTCGCTTTGATCTGCTGCTGCATCCGTGCTGTTATTTTCGGATGCTGGTCTGCCAGATTATGCTGTTCTCCGATATCGGTTTCCAGATCATAGAGCTCCAGCGGCTTCTGTGGGCTGCTGCGGACCGCTTTCCACTTGCCCGCCCGCAGTGCTTCCTTCCCGCGATATTTCCAGAACAATGTTTCGTGAGTGGGTTGTGGTTTCCCGAGCAGCGTGGGGAGATAGGAGATGCCGTCGATGTTCTGCGGTGACTCGATTCCTGCAAGGTCACAGGCCGTGGGGAGGAAGTCCCAGAAGGCACTGATGTGATCTGTTGAAGTACCGGGCTTTATTTTTCCAGGCCATTTGGCGATCAATGGTACCCTGATTCCTCCCTCATACAGATCACGTTTAAAACCGCGCAAAGGACCGTTCGAGTTAAAGAATTCGACCTGATGTTTGCCTTCCTGGTGAGGACCATTATCAGATGTGAAGAAAATAATGGTGTTGTCATCCAGTTTCAGTTCTTTGAGCAGCGCGACCAGGCTTCCCAGGTCCCGATCCAGTCGTGTGATCATGGCGGCGAAGCCTTTTTCAGGGGCGGGCCAGTCCCGATTGGCGTAGATGCCATACTCGGGGACTTCCATGCCATCCCCGACCGCGCGGCCCCCTTCATTGTTGGCATGCGGTATCGTGTAATGCGCCTGCAGGAAAAAAGGTCGTTGCGAATTCTGCCTGATGAACTGAAACGCTTCTTCCGTCAATAAGTCATGTGAATAGGTTTCGCGGGCGAGGGAGACTCGTTTCTGGGGGCCGACTTGATTTCCCGGCAGGACGACCTTCTGTTCGTTCCTCCAGAGAAATTCCGGATAATAATTGTGAGCATTTCCCTGGTCCAGATAACCAAACCAGAAATCAAAGCCCTGTCGACTGGGAACCCCGCTGGTACGGTGTGGTCCCAGGGCCCATTTGCCTACCCCTCCTGTCGTGTAACCGGCGTCTTTTAAAAGGGAGGTGACTGTCGTTGTTCCTGCGGGAAAATGGTACTGTTCATTCTGACTGATGGGAGTGTGTCCGCTGTGCTGGCCGGTCAGTAAAACCAGGCGCGAAGGACGACAGACGGTATGCCCGGCATAGTGGTTCGTGAACAGCATACCCTCTTTGGCGAGTTGATCAATATTCGGAGTTTGAATTACTTCCTGCCCATAACAGCCCAGGTCCCCATAACCCAGGTCATCCGCCATAACGTAGATGATATTGGGAGTCTCGGCGGCATGAGCCACTCTTAACAAGGCAAGACTGATAATGAAAACACCTGTAATCAAACACAGGAGACGCCGTGGGCTTATGAGATAATTCATCAGGGACCTTCTGAAGTGAGAATTCGTATTCGGAAAGACATTTGTTATAACCCTGTTTTCAATTGAGAATGCTTTAACGCCGGAAATTCAACAATGACTTTGATGACACCATCCCGTCGATCCCGGAACAGTTCAAACGCCTGCTGGATGTCTGCCAGCGGGAACCGGTGAGTGATGATCGGCGTGACATCGATGCGACCTTCCGAGAGCCACTGCATTGCCAGGGGAAAATCGCGGTTGAAATCAGGATTGATGCTGGAATGGATGGTGATATTTTTGAAGACCAGATCGCGCAGGCGTACCCCGTCGATTGTTTCCGGCGGGACACCAAACACAAGAATACTGCCTGTTGGACGGCAGAGTTCGATACAGAGATTCAACTGCTGGTCGGCATGACCGACGGCTTCGATCACAATGTCAGGCAGTTCTCCTTTCAGAATTTCTCTCACCGCCTCAAGGGGATCTGTGTGCTGATTACAGATGGTGGCCGTCGCTCCCATGGAAGGACTGACCTGCAGCCGTGATTCAAGCAGGTCGATACCGATGACTTCGCGGGCCCCCATGTTGCTGAGAGCCGCATTCATCAATTGCCCCATCGGTCCCTGGCCGACGACGGCGACAGTCTTGTCCAGCAGGTTGGGAAGTTTTTTCAGAGCGAACAACGCCGTTCCCAGGGGTTGGGCCATCAAGGCATGCTCTTCGGGGATGTTGGTGGCGATGGGGATGGTCCGTGATTCATCCAGAATGAAGCGTTCCCGCAGTCCCTGTTGTATGATCGGGACTGCCAGAACCCGGTCCCCTGCTTTCCAGCGCTGACCGTTTGTGGCCGTCACTGTGCCGATCATTTCATGGAGCGAGTGACCGATTTCGATTTCCCATTCATCACTGCCGATAAAGTAAGGTAAATCCGATCCACAGAGACAGGTCGTTTCCGGCTGAAAGATAATTTCGCCGTGAGCAGACTCGGATCGGCTGGCTGGTGGCAGTACGGGTTCGGGGATCTCGATGAGTTCGATTTTTCCGGGAGCGACAAGATGGCTTGCTAACAACGAACTGGTCCTGAAAAAGGAGATGGCATGAATGTTCCTGAAAAAGAAGTCCCTTCTGGAAGCCGGCATGCGGAACGGGTATAGTAATATAAAATATACGATATAGCTTCAATTGCAATGTTGAGCCGCTGAGCTGCTTCAGCAAACTATCAGATGATTCAGGGGACGAAGAATGGAGAAGCGGATCACAGTTGCTGTGTTGACGAATGAAACGGGAGCGCATTTAAGTGCTTACTTTACGGCGTTAAAAGAGATAAAGGCAGTGAAGAATGTGGTATTGTCAGATCCGGGACAGACACAGGCGGAAGCGGCGCGAAGTCAGCTCGGTTCGAAACTGACTGCCGTATATGATCAACCCGAAACTCTGTTTCAGCAGGAAAAACCGGATCTGGCACTGGTGACAATGCAGGCCAGACAGGCCCCGCAGGCCATAAACCTGGCATTGGAGAATGGCTGTCATGTATTTTCTGAGAAGCCGGCATGTCTGAGTGTGCAGCAGTTTGAGCCTCTGGTTCAGAAGGCGGAAAGCAAACATCTGCATTTATCACTGGCGCTGGCGAATCGCATGAATCCCGAGATTCTGTTTGCCCGGTCTTTGATTCAGGGAGGTTCGCTGGGAAAAATCTACGGCGTGGAAATGACGCTGCTGGCAGATCAGACGCGGCTGGCAAGACCCGCCTATCACAAAAGCTGGTATGCCCACAAGGATCAGGCAGGCGGGGGCTTTTTATCGTGGCTGGGGATTCACTGGATTGATCTGTCGATGTATCTGACGGAATCATCCATTACCGATGTGGCAGGGTTTACAGCTCTGGTGGGGGGACAACCGATTGATGTGGAAGACTCGGCAGCATTTTCGTTTCGTTACGCTGCCGGATTTCTGGGAACTTTGACCGCGGGTTATTATTTGAAGCAGGGTTACCAGTCGATGATTAAAATCTGGGGGAGTCAAGGCTGGCTGGAGATGCTGCCTTTTGAAGAACGGCATCTGGAATGGACGTTGAATCACAATGGCAAAACGTTGAAATTTGATAAATCGACTGAGCCCCGTGGTTATACTCCTGCTGTCGAGAAAGCAGTTTCAGCTGTGGCGAATGATCAGGACCCCCTGTTGACCAGCCGCGAGAGTTTGAGAATCATTCGAACCATCTACGCGTGCTACGAGGCAGCGCAGACCGGTAAATCACAGGCGATTCCTCAAAGCTGAATGGCGTGTCTATTGATTAAATGTATTCGTCGTCGTCTTTCAGATCTTTCTCAGTGATGATGCGATGGCCCTGCTCTGTTAAAGTTCTGATCCCCAGATCGATATCATCGACACATAACGCGATGGCACCTCTGCCGTGTCTGCGATAAAGCAGCGGGTAGGTGTAATCGATGTTGACTTCAGCCTGCAGCAGCGAAAGACAGATACGCATGAAAGGCTGTGTGTCATCGGGAAGCTCGACACCGATCAGGTCTTTTTCAAAGAAGGTGTAATTGGAGAGTTCAAATATCTCCCGGGCGTGTTCGTAATTATCCAGCACGATCCGACTCATTGCCACGTCGACCGAATCCACCGTACTTAAAGCGATGATTCTGAGATCAAATTTTTCCAGCAGTTTTAAGAGTTGATGGAGATACCCGACCCGGTTTTCCATAAACACACAAAATTGTCGCAGGCAAGGCCACTCTTTGCCTGGTTCCCCGGTGGGGTAGGAAGATTGATCTTCGAATTCCATCTATTATTCTCTCCACGATGTAAATAAATCAGGATTGAAAGATGGCACAGAACATCAATCGAACCTGAACTTGCAATGTGACAGGAACCAGAACTAAGGGCTCTCATCAAGTTCTTATCTACCGGCAATTTAAGAAAATAACCCGATAGCGTCAATAAGAGGTCTATTCTCCTGTTCCGTAAGCGGGTAAATAAAACTTCGCGGGTCATATTCCTCTGGTATGAAGCGGGGAGATATTTATGATGCGAGGGAGAAATATGGACGATGTTCCAGTTCGCACTTTTTTCATCACCCTGAATTCAGGAGCCTTTGCCTTGATACGTACTTTTCTGTTCGATATGGGGAATGTGCTCGCTTTTTTTTCACATGATAAGATGTGTGAACAGATGGGGGGGCTGTGTGGCAGGTCCGGCGCGGAAATTCAGAATCTGCTGATTGAATCCGGAATCCAGTGGGAATACGAACGGGGCAGGCTTTCTCCTGCTGAATTTCACAGCTGGTTTGAGCAGACGGTAGGGCAATCCGTCGATATTCAGGCGCTGCAGACTGCTGGTTCGGACATTTTTGAACTCAACAGTACCATCATCCCGGTATTAGATGCATTAAAAACTCAGGGATATCGACTGGTGCTTCTCTCAAATACGTGTGTATCTCACTTTGAGTTCATCTGGAATGAATTTGAAGTTCTGCAGCGATTTGATGACTATGTGACTTCCTACACTGCCGGTGCCATCAAACCGGAACCCGCCATTTTCCAATGTGCCCTGAAAAAAATCCAGTGTGCTCCTGAGGAAGCCTTCTATACAGATGATATCGTCGAATATATCAGTCAGGCGCGCCTGCTGGGGATGCAGGCAGAAGTCTTCACGGATACCGAGACGCTGATTTCGCAACTGGCCCGGCGGGAGATCGTGGTCTGAGCAGATCCGATCTGAGTTCCGATCCGTCTTTTCTAATGCTGCAAAACACGATTTTGTAATTTACAGAATGTTCAGCATTCTTAACTGCTGCTCCCCTTCAGTCTCGGGTTTTGAGCAGTGTCATCCATTCTTTGGAACGTTGTTTGCGGTATGAATTCGCGAGCTTTCGAGGTGCGCCTCGAGATCCCTCGATTTTCAACGTAAATTTAGTGTTTGTCGTTCGTTTCAATAGTGGAATGCGTTATGTCGGTTGATTCTTATCCCGAGACACTGGAGTCACAACATTCTGACAGTGAAGAGCGGTCTTACCGTGAAATGTTCTCGATGGGATGGCCTCAACTGGTAACCTGTCTCTGGTTTGCGCTGCTGTTTTTCTACTTTGGCAATGTCCATATATTTTATTCAGACATCTGGGGACATGTTTCCTACGGCGAATGGATTGTTGCGCATCAGAGTCTACCAGTGTACGACCCTTTTCTCGCTCTGGCGGACGGGGTTAAGAGTATTGATGCCGCCTGGCTCTCACAGGTATTGTTTGCCAAGGTTTATGCATCATTTGGAGTACGGGGCTTATCTCACGTCTTCGCTTTAACAGTATTCACGAGCCATATTCTCTTTTGGCTGGCGTTTTATCTGAAAACCGGTCGCGCTGGCATCAGTACCCTGGCGTCATTTCTGCTGGTGGTCATTTCTTCCAGTCGGATCGCGATTATTCGTCCCGAGATTTTTGGAACGTTGTGTGTGGCTTTGATGCTGGTGATCATGGCCTGGTCAGAAAAATATGATGTCTGGAACCGAACAGCCAAACCAGGTGATGACACCCAAAATTCCGGAAAAAAAGCACCATTGGCCTTATTGCTGGCGCTTTACCTGGGAATCCCTCTCATTTTTCTGGCCTGGGCAAACCTGCATGGGTCTTTTGTTGTGGGACTGGCCATTCTGGGACTGCAATTTCTGGGTAGAGTCCTGGAAGTGGGCTGGCGTACCCGAAGCCTGGTACAGGTCTGTAGTGATCCCTGGGTCAGATGCTGGCTGGTAGTGACTGAATTAGCGGTCTGCGGAGCCCTGCTCAACCCCTATCATATGGATCTGTTTCTCAACTCGCTGACATTTCCCAGGAATCCCAACCTGAAGGATGTACTGGAGTGGGAGCCACTTGAGTTCAGAGACGCCGAGGGGATCTGGTTCTGTGCCTCCTGGGTGTTGATGCTGGGCCTGTTCCGCCACAGCCGGACGCCAATTCGGACAGCAGATATGCTGCGGGTGGGACTGTTGTCCCTGGCGGTGATTGTGGGAGTCAGAATGATTGGCTGGTTTTCTGTGGTCTTTGTCTATGCCATGGTGCCTCATCTGACAAATGTAATTCCGCGGAGAGAGTTAATTGTTCCTGTTTTAAATGACAATTCAAAACAGCCTGTTTCTTTCTGGTACCGAAAAACGCCTTTAATAACAGCCGTTTGTGCATTGATCGTCTGGTTTGGTTTCGCATTTTCGAATATTGCAACGCCGTTATTTGGTGGGAAACCCCGGCCCCTGGATAAAATTTACAGCCAGGGAACCCCCCGGAAATTGACGGAGTTTTTAAAAGAGCATCCTCCTCAGGGGCAGGTCTGGAATCCGCAGTGGTGGGGAGACTGGCTGGTCTGGGATGGGCCCGCGGAGATGAATGTATTTATGACAACCAATGCCGTTCATCTCACGCCGCCTCAGGTCTGGAGGGATTACCTGGGGATTGCCAGGGCGAATCGAGGCTGGCATGCGGTTGCAGAAAAATATGCTGTGACCACATTTATTGTGCATAAGGAGAAACAGGTCCAACTCGCCAGGCAGGTGCGCAAGTTGAAAGGTTTCAAGGTGGTATACGAAGATGATCTGAGTGTAGTGGTGTCACGGGAACCAGAGTTAATTGCTGCCGCCAGTCAGAGTGAGGTTCAGGATGCTGAAAAACCTGCCGACGAAAAACAGGAGGTGCAGCCATGAGTCCTCAAGTCATGTCGTTAAAATCCAGGCTGAAAATGGCAGGATTTCTATGTTTTCATCTGCTCCTGATCGGTGTTGTCATCACCTGGGGGGCCATTCGATTTCAAAGCTGGGAACTGCAGAAGCAGTTGCCGGAATTGCGCTTGAATCCTCTGTCTGTGGCACCTGAGTATAATCGGCTGGAGATTGTTTCCGACGAGGATCTCGTAAAAGTGCTGAATCGCCTTCAGCCCCGCTTCAGAGGCAAGTCACCACAAATCAATCATGTAGATCATGCACTCCGTTTCTGGGGAATCGAAGCAGAATTTGATGATCCGCAGTCACTTTCAGGTATTGAAATGCGGGATATTCTACTGGACCATCGCCGATTTGGAGATGTCTGGGGGGAAAAGACCGATCCCTTATTAGTCCATAATCAATATGGGGTCAGGACCCGGGTGCAGGAAAGTTTAGCGACATCAAGCCACGAAGATCATACTCTTGCTACCCTGGCAGAGGTAGGAACGCCCGCTGATTATCCGGTGGTGACTTCAGAGGGCGAGACGTCACTGTCAGTGATGATCGGGGAAGCAATGCGATCTTTCACTCTGAATCAGGTTGAGTATGAATGGTCTGCTGTCGTATTTGCCCTGTATATGAACAGCGCCAGGGACTGGATGACGACCGAAGGGCAATACATCAATTTCGATGTGATCTCGGAAAGGATCATGCGACAACCACCTGTTAAAGGCGTCTGTTATGGTAATCATCGATTACATGCACTTGTGATCCTGCTCCGAGTGGATGAACAGACTCCGATCCTGACTGAAGCAGGTCGTGAGAAAGTTGTGAGCTATCTGCAGGGGATCACCAGCCTGCTGGTCAAAAACCAGTCCGAAGAAGGATTCTGGGATAAAAACTGGGACGGTCAACCTCTGGATCTGGCTTCGGAAAGTAAATTCACTCCCGTCGCCCGCCGGGTTCTGGCGACGGGGCATGCCATGGAATGGTGGTCACTGGCACCCCCCGAAGTACTGCCTCCCGATCAAACCCTTCAGAAAGCCGGGCACTGGCTCGTGGAGACGATCCAGGAGATGCCTGAATCTGAGATTAAAGCCAGCTATACCTTCCTGTCACATGCAGGACGTGCCCTGGCGCTCTGGCGTGGAAAATTTCCTCACCAGATTCAACTCCCAGCACCCGCTCAAGTCACTGACCGTCTTTAATCACTTCCCTGACTGACCTGTCGTCAGATTTCTGGCTCTCAATCTCTGTTTGATCGTCTTGAGAATCCAAATGCCACTGCTTGTGTATCATGGGTAACGCTTTGCTGCAGAGTGTTAACGATTGGAAACGCAGTGGTACCGTAACATTCTCCGGTTGCCATTCAATCCAATTATTTATGGAATTGGTGCCCGGATTAATTGTTGATGGTTATAGCGGTGATGAGGTTTTCTTCAATTATCGTGAGAAAGCGCAAGGTGCATTGTGGAGTGAAAATGCGAAAAATATGGGCTGTAGGTCAAAATGGCACATCGTCTGCTGTATTTTTGCAACGTCTGCGCTGGGCGTATGCAGACGAGTTAATCTGCTTTGGTGTTAATAGCCGCTTTCGCTTGCGGTGCATCGGGTAGGAATTAACCATTTGATCTATGTGAGGAGTACGAATGAATATGTTTCAGCAGTTTTGGAATGATGAAAATGGTTTCGTCGTTTCAACAGAATTAGTGCTGATCGCTACAGTGTTGGTTCTCGGCATGATTGTCGGACTGACTACATTGCGTGATCAGGTCATCGCGGAACTTGCAGACGTTGCCGCTGCATTTTCGAACAGCAACCAGAGCTATTCTTTTTCCGGAATTACTGGTCACTCTTCCAGCACAGCGGGTTCGCTTTTCATCGATAACACAGACTTCTGTGATGTTGATGAAGAAGACCCCGGAACCTTTTCGCACTGTATCAGCATTGTGATCGCTACTGGCGAAGGAAGCTAAGAAGTGGCTTTTGATTGGAGTGAAGTTTCACTCCAGACTGTGCGAATTGACTTAAAGAATTCTCTGATTTAATTCGCAACTGAAGATGTTTCAATTATTTTTTCAAAATGTTCAAAAGAACTGTCAAATCAGTTCACATATTAATGAGGAGTTAGAATGAACATGCTTAATAAGTTCTGGAATGATGAGGCCGGTTTTGTTGTCTCGTCAGAACTCGTACTCATCGGCACAATCCTGGTTCTGGGTGTTGTTGTTGGTCTGGCTACCGTTCGCGATCAGGTGGTTCAGGAATTAGGTGACCTTGCATTAGCTATTTCAAACATTAATCAAAGTTACAGTTTTTCAGGTGTTACAGGACACACATCCAGCACAGCTGGTTCTATGTTCGAAGACCTGACCGACTTTTGTGATCCTACGACAGATACTGCTGATGAAGAACCAGCCTGCATCTTCGTCCAAATCGACCCCGAACCCGAAGGTCCATAAACTGCTTGAGATTCTCTCATCTGTTTCCGGAGACGCCCCTCCGGAAACAGATGATTTCTAAAGTCTTAAGACTTTGGCACATAAGATGCCTGAAGTTTGTGTAAGATCAGTTAAAATTCAATCTTGAATTACCCAGACAGGAATCGGATAGGAATGAGAATTGCTTCTCAATTTTGGATGGACGAAATAGGAAGTGTTTCCCCTTTTGCAACAGTTTTGTTGATGACAATTCTGCTGCTGGGGCTTTTACCAGGTGTTGTCACACTGCGGGATCAGATCGTTCAGGAGTTTGGTGATGTGGCTGTTGCGATCGAGAGCTTTGATCAGTCTTACAGTTATTCATTTAATGGTGTCACCAGTGAATATATTGATTCCAGCAGTATCAGTGATCCAGTAAATGAGGCGCCTGCCGGACTCGACCTTACCATCTCCGCAACGAGCGAATAAATCGAAGTACTTTGTGCTGAATTTGCAGCATGAATGTAATTAAAAACGAGTGTATTTCATCTGATGTCTGTTGAAGGCCAACTCCAGATGAGATCCAAACACAAATATCTATCACCGAAGATTTTCAGGGAAGTTAGCGTGGCAAAAATTAGTCCAGGAACCATGACAGCAGCGATTTTCGCAATCTTACTAGGTCTCGGCGCAGCTTACACAGTGAGGCAGTATCTACATGAAAAGCCAAAACCATTTGTACTCGCTGAAGATCCACCAGCAGGACCACAGAAAATAATGCTGCCGATTGCATCGCGCGACCTGGTTCCAGGTCAGAAACTGTCTCTTGACGATATCTCGATTCTGCAAATCACTCCCGAGCTACTTAAGAAAAACTATGATATGCAGGGTAAACAGCGGATTATGACAACACAGTATATCTCCGGCCGAACGCTCAAGACGGCGATTAAAGCAGGTCAGCCTTTTCACACGATAGAGCTATATGCCAGTGGAATGGGGCCTGGCATTTCTGAGCTTCTCGAACCTGGAAATCGGGCTGTGACAGTCGCCATTCACAAGATTGGTAACGTGGCTGGATTTTCCCGTCCTGGCACAGTGGTTGACGTATTATTCCGCTCCAATCAAGTAGAGGGAATTCCTGAAACCACGATCACTCTTCTTGAAAAAGTGCGCGTCCTTGCTGTCGGAGATCAGGCTGTTCCCGGACATAAGGTGGGGGATGCGAAAGATGTGCACTATCCTGTTACTCTTGAAGTCTCTCCGGAACAGGGCAAAGTGCTTAAGGTGGTTAAAGATCATGGTATATTAAGCCTGGCACTACGCCACCCCAATGAAAATACAGAGGTTGTTTCAGCGGGCCGCGCCAGTGATCGACTCACACTTTCCAATATTCTTGGCTTCATGCCCAACCAGCGCGTATCCAGTATGGATATTTATCGGGGAGGTAGTCTGAATACTGTGCATTTCAAAGGTAACCGGGCCTACAAAAATCAGAGCTGGATCGATGCTATCGAAACCCCAGTTGCTTCTGAAGTACTCCCCACCGGCAAAGCAACGACGACTATGAAACAGTCAGACAATAAAACTTCAGAGATCTCGACACCCGTGAGTGGTCTGTAATCGCAGTCAGGTAATGTCTGTTCGATATCGGATGATCGTCCTACCCACGTTGATGGATTAGCTTTAATCAGTGCAGCATTTACCAGTCATGGTACGCTTCGATTTCAGTGATGATCATGTTTATTAACAGAGAACTTCATTGAATGTTGAATTCTCTTATCACTGGATTATAAATCTTCACACATTTAGGTTTTTAGCATGGAATCACTTGGTACGAAAAAACTTTTTGTAGAACCGGTCAGTTACCTGCCTGAAAACAGGGAAGCTGAACTGCGATTTCAGAAACAAAAAGTACTGATCCATCAGGAACTGGTTGATTCCCTCGATCTCTCCATGCTGGCCCAGATCTCTGAAAAAGAGCTTTCTGCAGAAGTACGTGCCGTCGCAATGGAAATCTGCGATGATCATGCTGCTGTACTGGAGGGAATTGATCGAGAGAGGCTTCTGGGGGAGTTGCTGAGTGAAGTTTTCGGGCTGGGACCACTGGATCAGCTGATGCAGGATCCGGATGTGAGTGATATTCTGGTCAATCATGCCTATGAAATTCATATAGAAAAAGCGGGGCAATTACAGGAGTCGGACGTTATTTTCGCCGATAATCAGCACCTGATGCGAATTATTCAGCGAATTGTGTCACGTGTTGGTCGCAGGATTGATGAAGTGAATCCCATGGTGGATGCCAGACTGCCAGATGGCTCCCGTATTAATGCCATCATTCCTCCCCTGGCGTTAAACGGTCCTTCTCTGTCGATTCGAAGATTTGGAACAAAACCCTTACAGATCGATGATCTGATTGAAAAGAAATCAGTCACTCCAGAGATCGTGGACTTCCTGGCCGCCGTTGTGGATTCCCGGATCAGCATGTTGATCTCAGGTGGTACAGGCAGTGGTAAAACGACGATGTTGAATGCCCTGTCGAATTTTATTCCACGTGAGGAACGATTGATAACAATCGAGGATTCTGCTGAGTTGCTGTTGCAGCATAAGCATGTTGTTCGTCTGGAAACCAAGGTAGATAATACCGAAGGTGTGGGGGAAATCTCACAGAGACAGCTTGTGAAAAACAGTCTGCGTATGCGACCTGATCGAATCATTGTCGGTGAGGTGAGAGGTGCTGAGGCACTGGACATGCTTCAGGCGATGAATACAGGCCATGAAGGTTCGTTGACTACAATTCACGCCAATGATACCCGCGACGCACTGGCCCGACTGGAAATGATGGTGGCGATGAGCGGGTTTGATCTGCCTCTCCCTGTGATCAGACAATATATTGCAAATGGGATAGGAATCATCCTGCACGTTTCTCGTCTCAAAGGCGGACAACGTTGCATCACTAAAGTGTCTGAAATTATCTCACTGAATAGTCAGGGGGATTACAAGGTAGAAGACATATTTGGTTTTGAACAGACTGGAATTGATGACCAGGGGAAAGCACAGGGTAAATTTTATGCTACCGGATATCGCCCCGCATGTCTCAAACGTATGGAAGCGTCCGGTATCAAATTGAGTCAGCAGATCTTCGAAAAGAAATAAGAAATAAACCAGCGGCCTTTCGTCTCTGGATCTGAGTGTCGTGTCGTTAAAGTAAGTGGAGAACTCCTTTCGTGGACAGTTCATCAATAGCATTGATTTGTTTTGCTGCAGTGACAACTGCGGCACTGGCGGCTTACCTGTTCGTCCGCGATATGGCAGGAGTGGCTGGTTCAAACGGCGAGACGTTTTCCAGGCGGCCTCGGTTGCGCAGAATTCATAACGTATTTGATCAAGAGCCAGCATCCAGTCTGCTGGGAAGATTTGATCAGAGTTTTGATCGTCTGGTTCTGGAGAACGGTTCGGATTTCACACCGTTCAGTGCATTCCTCCTGTTGATTGTCTGCGGTCTAGTAACTGGTGGCAGCATTTTCATCTACTCGAACCAGCCCCTGGCCGGAATTGCCGGGATGATAGGGGGAATGATTGCAGTACTCATTATTTTGCACTTTCGTCGAAAAAAACGCATGCAGACTATTCAGGAAGAGCTTCCGGAAATGATCGATCTGCTGGCTCGAGCGACCCACGCCGGAGCCAGTCTTGAGCAGGCAATTTCGATTGTAGGGGAGGAAACCAGAGGTCCATTGAGTTCTGAATTCAGACGTTGTGCGCGTCAACTTGATATGAACCTATCTGTGCCTGCGGTCATGAAGGCACTTTCCAGCCGCATCCAGCTGGTCGATTTGAAAATCTTAACATCTACATTGATGCTATACCGTAAAACGGGTGGGAATCTGCCTGCCAATCTGGAACGAATGTCAGCAGTAGTCCGTGATCGCATTAACTATCGTCGTCAGATGAAAGCTTCTACAGGGGCAGGCCGTGCCTCGGCCCTACTGATGACAGTCGTCGCTCCCGTGGCCTTTGTCGTATTACTGGTGGCATTTCCTGATCATGTTTCCAATCTCTATACCGATCCTGTTGGTAATGTCCTGTTATTGATAGCAATTGTTCTGGAAGTGATCGGGATCCTGTGGGTATCGACCCTCTTAAGAACAGATTATTAAAAGTCGATTTGAAATTTCACAAACTGGTTGACAAACCCTGTGATGCCGGTTGATTATTAAAGAGATATTCATGTTTATCGAAATTGTCACAGTTGCCACTTTCCTGTTAGTCTGTTTTGTGATCTTCCTGATCGGAGATGCCATCGCAGCAGGCCACCGTGCTGGTAGAAAAAATAAATCTAAATTCGATGACCGGGGAGCCAATTATTATAAAACGTCCAAGGTGGGAGTTTTCAGTCGTGCATTTGCCGGTGTCATTCCCCAGGCTGATCAGGAAATTCAGAAAATTGAACTCGATCTGAAGCGGGCTGGTTACTACCGCTCAACGGCACTGGTGGAATATCTGGCAACACGCAATATGCTGGTAGTACTGGTATTAATCGTCACCGGTGTTGGTTGTGTGTTAGCAGACCCTGGTTCGAATATGCCGGAAATTATTCTGGTTGCGGGATTAATTATTGCGGGCGCTGGCTATGGTCTGCCTCGGATTGTCCTGAATAATCAGGCAAACCGCCGAGTACATCGCATTCAGAGAGGATTGCCTGATGCACTTGACCTGGTGATGATGTGTCTGACCGGTGGGGTTCCCTTGCGGACAGCTTTAGAGCGTGTTACCGAAGAGGTTCGATTTTCTCATCCGGATATCGCTGTCGAATTCGAAATCATTCGTCGGCATGCAGATGCCAACTCCATGCCGGATGCGTTAAAGCAGTTTGCGAAACGAATCGATGCACCTGATGTGAATGCCCTGTCTTTAATGATTTCTCAGACGGAGCGACTGGGGACGAATGTCTCAACAGCCTTGATTGATTTTGCAGATGGAGTACGAAGAAAATACCGACAGCGGGCTGAAGAAAATTCCAGCAAAACCAGTATCAAGCTGTTGTTTCCCATCATCTTCTGCATGGCGCCTCCCATCTACATTCTGTTCTTCGGTCCGGCAGTTCTTGAACTGCGTAATTTCCTGATCCGTGAACATCGCCCGGGGGGTATTCTGGAACCAACGACTTACGGGGATTCCATCAGTAACACCTCTGAATCAATTCGTCTTCAGTCTGATGAGAGTGGCCTGTAAAACCGAAATTGAACCAGGTAGGCAACGGGAGCGGAACAGCTGGGGACGCAGTGGTTACCACAGCTCGTATGCTTCATTCAATTCTGAATTAGGTTTCCGATTGAATTTTCTTTCTGGCAGCAGGTTTGGCCTGTTCCAGCATCCCATACTTGCGCATTTTCTTATAGAGCCCGACCCGACTGATTCCCAAGGCTTTTGCAGTGGCAGTTTTGCGGTATCCATTCTCTGAAAGCGATTTCTGAAGCAGATGCATCTCACTGATCGCTACCTGATCTGCCAGTGATTTACTCTCTATGGCTCGATGCATTTCTTCCTGACGACCCTTGTTGACATCTTCGATAATGTTGGGAGAAAATTCATGAGAGGTTAATTCGCCATGATTGGAAAACAGCACAGCGCGTTGAATCTGGTTTTTTAACTCCCGCAGATTGCCGGGCCACTGATACTGTTTGAGCATCTCAGGCACACTGCGATGGATTTTTGTGATGGTGATTCCGTGTTGCTCACAGCATTCTGTGATAAACTGGACTGCCAGAGGTATGATATCATGCGGTCTCTCACGGAGTGCCGGCAGTCGGAACTGGAGAACGTTCAGGCGGTAATATAAGTCAGAGCGAAATTTATTGTTGCGGGTCAGTTCATCGAGCTCCACATTCGCAGCGACGATGAGGCGTGCTTCAGAAAAACGGGACTCAGTAGATCCCACCGGTTCAAACTGCCCCGTTTCAATAACTTTCAGTAATTTTGCCTGGTCTTTGGAGGAGAGGATATCTATTTCGTCCAGGAGGAGAGTCCCCTTGCCTGCCGCTTCGAAACGACCAATTTTTGAGCGATCGGCGCCTGTAAATGAACCTCTCAGGTGACCAAAGAGTTCACTTTCAATCAAATCCGAAGGAAGTGCACCACAGGCGATGTTCTGAAATGGTTCTGCGCTGCGCGGGGAGAGTTCGTGAATCATGGATGCCAGAGTCGTTTTACCGGTACCGGTTTCACCAACCAGAAGTAAGGTGACGTTATGTCGGGCAATTTTTGTGATCTGATCCAGAATGGGAATCATTGACTGGGTATAAGTGGTGACGTGCTGATTTCGATCAAAAATATGACGCGATTCTGGCAGACTGGCTGATTTTACCACCGGGGGGATGGCGTCCAGGTCTTCAGATAGTGACTGGATTTCATCTGCAACCGGTGGATATTCCAGATAACAGTCTGTTACAAAATTGGCTGACTCCAGTAATTCAATGTGAATAAACTGGTCAATGACAGCAACGACCTTGACAGGGGCTTCGCATTGCTCGCGTATGTATAGTAAGACTGCCTTGCGGTCATCAATAGCAGAACTGGCGAGATCAGCTCGTAAATCGATAAATAATACAGGTTGGCCTGCTTCCTGAAGGGCACAAGTCAATTCACTCAGGCAGGAAACAGTTTTCAGATTCAGATTGATCTCTTCCAGCTGACGGCTGAGCTTCTGCTCTAATTGGGTATCCGATGTGTAAAGAATTCCAAGCGGGTGCATCAGAGAACCTTTTATATTCGATCAAGTAAACGGATGATCTAAAACCAACTGTCGAAATAATATGTTCAGCCAGTATCCCAACCTGCGAATGAGCAAGCCATATATATGGATGACTGGGATGAATAGGTGGGTAGTATCGATTATTACGGCTGCGTTACGATAACAAATGTTATCACTGGAAGCAAATATGTAATCAGGGGTAAATAGGAAGATGATAATGCTGGGTTCATAGTAAATATTCGACCTGATCTAAAGCTAGGAAGAAATTTAAAAATTGCGGAATGAATCCAATTTAAATGTGTATGTATGTGCATTTATCGATTGATGACTTTTCGCCGAGTAAAATAACAGGCGGTTTTATTTCGGAAGTTTATTGGAAGGGTTTCTGTATTTGAGGGAGAGGATTGCGCTTTACCGTCTTGCTGTCACTGGTCCAGTTAATCGTTTCATACCAGTTCGCCGATCACTGCCAGAAATACATCTCGTTTGTATTACAACGCCGCCTGAAGTTTTTGAAATATGTGATGCAGAACCTGTCGATCTTAAAAAGCAGGAAGTTCGAGAATCAAACAGCATGGATCGCTCTGACAATGTCCGGAGATTTATTTTCAGGGCTTCATCCATTCTGGTAACTTGATATCCCTATGAGCGATCGAATTCATTTCTGTATCAGTTGTTCTCTGCTGCTGTTTATGGTGGGACTGGTCATCGCTCCTTCCAGTTCTCATTCGCCGTTGCCTGAGCAGCCTCTGCCCTCTCAATCTTCTGTAGAGACTCGACAGTCAGTCCAAAATTTTCTGGATGAAGAATCTGCCCAGACAGCGCTTGTCAGTATCAATGCAGGGCTGTCAGCGAAACAAAACGGGGATGTTGGGCATTACATTCCACTGAATGTTGTGCCAGAAAACATGGCAGGCAAAAGAGTGCAGCAGTCGCCAGTGACTGCTCCCAGGCCAGAGAACCAGAATCAACTTAAAAAACAGTCATTCTCTCGTGAGTTGCGGCAAAAACTGGAACAGACAGTCACAACCGCCAATCAATTAATCAGCCAGACGGAGGATACTTTTTCGCGGGGCCTGATCCCACTGTCAGATTATCACCTGGCATTAAATCTTGCTTACGATACGAAGATCAGGGCAGCGGATGTGCAGAATCAGGGGCGCGCCAAATTATTGTTAAATGAGAAGAGAGCTCTGATTCAGAAAGCGGTTGAACAGTTACAGGCTTTTGATCAGCCCGCTGCTCAAGGCTGGTATGGAGATCTGGTGCACGCCAGATTGATTCTGGCTCAAACAGATTATGAAATAGCAGGAGTCTCACACAACCGGGATGGGCAAGAGGCTGCCCTGGGACAGATCACCCGCCTCTCTGATGAGTATTTTTCCGTTCGGAATGAAGAATTCAGTGTGGGGGAAGCGGGACTGGCAGAATACCGTCGTGCTTCTCGTGCTGTGAATATTGCCCGGCAGGAGCAGAATCATTTCAGGGGAGTGAAAGATGAGACGAGTCTGATGAACTATGCAGAAGATCTCCATCAGATTGAGTCTGCTGTCGAGTGGTTTTCATCCAATGGAGCAGGTTTGGGGAGAGCGGATCTGGTTGATCTCTCTAAAGCAAATTTGAACTATGTTCAGGGTAAATACTATCAAAGTCAGAATCGAGAAACAGAAAGCCAGCAGTTCTTCAATGACAGTTTACAGCAGGCAAAATCTGCCTGGGAACTGAGGATGGATCAGTATTATCCTCGGGGAACTGCAAATCTGCATGATCTCACTACATCCTGGATATTGTGGAATGCCTCGGGATCGGAACTGTCAGAACTGAAGCCCAGCCAGTCTGCTGCGATCAGGCAGGCATTAACTGCAGGCTTAGACCGAATGGTGAATACCGCAGATCAGATTACGGATCGCAGAGGAAGAATGGCCGGCGACATCAGTCTGGTTCATTGTCTGAAAAACTCAGAGTTCCTGATCGAGCTTGAAAACAGCCAAAATAAATAGCGTTCTTCGAAAGATTTGTGCGCAAAAAAAACAGCCTCTATTGGGAGGCTGTTTTTACTGAAGAGGCGCCGCCCGGATTCGAACCGGGGAATAACGGATTTGCAATCCGCCGCCTTAGACCACTTGGCTACGGCGCCCTGAATTTTGTGCTTACCACTCTGATAAACTCTTAACTCTTGCGAGTTTATTGTGTTGAAATTATTTAATCAACAGAAGTGATACAGTCATTATTCGACTCTTCGTCGTCTGAATTTGACCGAATCCTAATAACCGATCGAAGTTAGGTCAAGCATGCAGCCACCGATCGGTAAAATTTTTGTAGGCTACCCATATTAACAATGATGTGATCAGTCCTGTTTTGAGCAGGTTGCAGTAACTGTATCTGCTGAAAATGAGCGAAAATACCTTCTGGTTGACTAACTGTCCCGCTTTGGTGGCATTCCAAGTCAAATCCGTGTAGCATCGAAAATAGATCTGCCCTGCTCTCTTTCAGAGGTGATTCCAGTGGCATTAGTTCATTATTTCTCTCCTCATTTTCCCCAAAATGTTCTAATTGGATTGAGAAGAGTTTTTTCATTTTCAGAATAGACCAGTAGAAATAACATGATTGATCAGACAGACACAACAGCAAAAATGACGGAAGATCAACTAATTGACCGTGCCCGAGAAGCCCTGAGCGACAGTAGCTGGGTGATTGGTGAATGTGCTGCACAATGGACAAAAAAATATGCCAAAGGCAGAACCGATGCTGATTTTGGTGCCATGGTCGGTTTGAGTGGCGATCAGATCTATCAGAGGCGGCGGGTCTGGGAAACGTTTGGAGATGTGCGGGAACAGTACCAGCATCTCAAATGGTCACACTATTATATCGCATTAACCTGGGATGATGCTCCGGAATGTCTGCAGTGGGCCGAAGAAAATCAGGCGACTGTTGCCGAGTTAAAAGCATGGCGGCGTGCTGTGAATGGAGAAGATCTCTCGATTTCCGAACCGTTTGAAGAATACCCGGTCGATTCCGAAGTGGCCTTTGTCTCAGATGAACCCATCTCTGTAAAAGATCCCTCTGAATATGGTCAACTGGATCGGGGAGAATCAGGTTCCCGCGAGCAGTCTGACTCTCCTGCCACGGTGGGTGCTCACGCGCGCGACGTGGGTGGTTCAGGCAGCGACTACAGTCCTTTCCGCTCCGGAGCCGGTGCCCCCGCACCTCAAGGTTCGAACTCAGAAGTCGCTGTCGTAGCGAAACCTGAAATCACTCCCGAACAGGCCATCAAGCGGATCTGTTCTGCTGTGGAACGCTGTCATAAAATGTTAAATCCCGAAGTCGTTTCTGCATTCCCGGAATTATCTCCCAAACTGAAAAAACGTTTTATCAAAGCGGTCAGTGATTTGAATTCTACTGCAGCCAGGTTGCAGTAATCAGAGCGCGGAGATTGCTGAAGGGAGAGAAACAGCGGTTGCGATACCGGAGTGGCCTGACTTAAAATACAAGCCAGTCACTCTGAACTCAGTCTCTTTCAATTGCTGGGAAAAATCAGGTTATCCATTCAGAAGCAGGGACAGACAGCTTGGATTCTCCATCCAGAAAATCTTCAGCGATCCAACGCTGGTTAATTCTCATTCTGATCGTTCTGATCGTCCTGATGGCGGGCGAGTTGATCAGACGTCAGTTCCGCCAGACCTCGTATCAGTTTCCGATGACAACGGATCTTACCCAGTCTGAAATCAGGACGATCGACCTGTTTCGGGAAGCCTCGCCTTCGGTGGTTCATATCCGCACAGCTGAGATTGCATTTGAACTGAGCCGGTTCAGTCTGAATCAACAGAAAACGCCACAGGGATCTGGTAGTGGATTCATCTGGGGCAGACAGGGGCATATCGTGACTAACTATCACGTGATCCAAAATGCAGATGAAATGACTGTGACGTTGGCCGATAACACAACACGGACCGCATACACAGTGGGAATTGCTCCTTCAAAGGATCTGGCTGTATTAAAAATCGATGTACCGGAAGACCAGCTGAAACCCATTGAGATTGGATCCTCTTCCAACCTGCAGGTCGGGCAGACCGTTCTGGCGATCGGAAACCCTTTTGGACTGGACCAGACTTTGACTACAGGGATCATCAGCGGATTGGGGAGGGAGATTATTTCGGTTACCGGAAGATCGATTCGCAATGTGATCCAGACCGACGCTGCCATCAATCCTGGTAACTCTGGGGGCCCCCTGCTCGACAGTTCCGGACGCTTGATCGGGATGAATACAGCAATCTACAGTTCATCACATGTTTATGCCGGGATTGGCTACGCAGTGCCGGTGGATCTGATCAGCCGATTTGTCCCTCAATTAATCGATTATGGAAAGATTCGGAGTCCCAGTCTGAACTTTACGGGAGTCGATGACTTTGTGACTGGTAAACTCAAAAAGAATGGGATTTTACCAGCTTCGATCCAGGGAGTTATGGTTCAGGATATCATAGAAGGTGGAGCCGCCGATCAGGCAGGTTTACTGGAAATCAGACGAGATAACAGCGGAAATATTGTACTGGGAGATCTGATCCTGCAAATGGATGAAACGCCGATTGTGGGCTCGAATTCACTCCTTGATGCGCTGGAAACACATAAAGTGGGTGATGTCGTGACGCTCACGATATTTCGGAATAATCAAAAACTGAAAGTAAAAGCCAAACTGCAGGACTGGAAAAACGAGCAATAAAGCTGCTTCCCTGCTTTTCCACTCTGAATGTGTATGACTCTGGGGGGAGTACGCTGAGGATGACGCGTTGATAAATATTCGGTTTTAATAGACTTGCGTCGATAGTTCTTGGACCTCGAATCCCATTTCTTGGTTGACACTTTAGTGATATGGATTACTATGTGTAGGTTCCTTTGATGTCCTCTTCTGAATCCAGAGAGGGCTTTTACAAATGACGCTCTAGTTGACAGTTCAATTATGCCTGCTGATTATCCACCGGAAATTGTCAAAGAAGGTCAGGTCACTGTAGTGGCTTTGGGACCTGAATATGAAAACTTGGACGAACCCAGGCTGGACGCCTTGACGGATGTTCTGTTGCAGGTGGCAGAATCGGCGACTCCCCCGATCGTTGTATTGGATCTCTCACACACCTCATTTTTTGGTTCCGCTTTTATCGAAGTGATTTTCCGGATGTGGAATCGTCTGAACCATCGTGAAGGTGGGAAGTTTACCATTTGCGGTTTGAGTGAATACTGCACTGAGGTGCTGGAAGTTACTCACCTGGATCAGCTTTGGGAAACCTTCGATACCCGGGAAGCCGCAATCAAAGCACTTAACTCATGAATCTCTAATGAGTTAATGCTTTAAGCATTCTCGCGAAATTCCCCGCATATGTAATCTTCAGGAACTCAGGTTAACGCAAGTGTTTCTGTTTGTTAACACTTGCATCGTCTCCAGGCTCTGATTCCCAGCAGATTCGTGCCCGAACTGATAATCCATTTTCTGCAGAGGTCAAGCGGTTTTCAGTTGTTTTAACGGACTTCTCCTCTCCGCTTGTAGAATCCCCAGATTTCGAATGATTGGTACAGGTTGTGCATATCTCATTCTCTGAGGATTTTCTATCTGGACATATGAAAGGGAGACCTGTGTTTCATAAAATTAAAACACAAACCAGGCGCTGGAAGCAAAAAGTTCGTGGTGCTGTGTTTGTTGAATATCTGCTGCTGCTCACCATAATTGGGATTGGAGCTATTGCAGGGTTGACCACATTGCGCGGTGCTTTAATCAATGAACTGATGGACCTTGCCAACGCAATTAATGCCATCAATTCCTAGAAATTACGGCCGCAAAGCATATTAAGTATAGAACAGGTCTGGGCAGACAGCTCAGGCCTTTTTTATTTGTGTATCCTGTTTAAATTCTGGTGTTTTCCCTTTTTGTTACAGAAAGATTGAAATAAACGGAATGAATCGAATATAATAGGTACGATGAATATACAACCTGCGGTTGTTTTCAACTTAATAGATCGGATGAGGCAGCATCATGAAACGATTACTGATTTTAGCCATTGTCATGGGTGGGTTTTATCTCACGATGACCGGATTCAGTTCTGCAGATCAGAAACCCAAAGTTCTTGTTCCTGGGGGAGAGCCTCAGGTCAAAGACACAATTGCACAGGATTCGGACTACCGGGACTATGACCGCTCTGATTTAAAAACAGGACTGGTCAGAGCCTTTTACGATGCCCTTGTCGCTGCCGAAAATGATATAAATGAGAATGGTGGCATTGAAAACAATGAATTAGGCAGAAATGACGCACTCGGAACTGAAATTGACAATGAGGGCCTGAAGCAACGTGGTCTGATTCAACGGCAGCGATATATTGGCCCCGATGGAAAAGAACACACCGCATTTGAAGAAGCGCGACGGACGATCTATCAGGCAGATCGAATTCTGGCACGTATCAAAGCTGAAAATAAAGTCGCTCTGGAGAAACTCAAGCATCCCCCCCGTCGAATTCTGCCGAGCCGGGGGCAACAACGTCCCAAAGTGATCGATTTGACTGATAAACAGGCTTTAAAACTGAAAATTGAAGCCCAGGAAAAACAGGTACAGCAACAGCAGCAAAAGTTGCAGGCACTGAAACAGCAACTGGAAAACAGTTCTGAACCGAATTAGACGGTGTGCCGTTTTGATGTAATGTCCCAGGTACAGATATTGAGAGACGCTGCTCAGGAGCAACGTGATGCGTTTCCGCCTGGTTTGAACACAGGAATCAAAAGCCGTGCCAGAGGGATTAACTTCGGCACGGCTATTTTTTTTGGAGATCAAGGCAGATCAGTCTTTTTTCATCACGCAGATAGAGTTTACGATCTGCCAGCGCGGGATGGGCCCAGGCTTTGAATTCGAGCAAACCGGTCAGTTTGCCTTTCTCGTGATATTCCGTCGGATTGGCTTCGGCCAGAATCAGTGTCCCCTGCTCTGTCAGGCAGATCAGATGCCCTTCCGCGGCGATCTGAGTGCATTTTCCCACACGACGGGTCTGCCATTGTATCTTCCCTCGCTGCATATCCAGGCACCGATAGGAGACAGATGCCAGGTCGCCGTGTGGACCATAAATATAGCCGTCTCTGATGATACTGGTCGCAAACTGATTCTGCAGTGAGAGGCTTTTCCATTGAGAGATCGGTCTGATTTCTTCTTTCTGACGAAATAAAGCAAACCGCATGCAGCCCGTACCGTAAGCGGAAGAAATGAAAAGTGATTCATCATTCCAGACAGGCGTAGCGCAGTTACAGTTGTATTTGTTACCCCAGACAATCCGCCAGAGCAGACTCCCTTCTTCGGGATTCAACGAGAGGATTGATGAGCCGGTCGGCACAATAATCTGTCGCTGATCCAGCGTCTCAATCACGATGGGAGAGCCATATCCGGGCGGATCGTTGCCTGCTCCCCAGACCAGTTTTCCCGTATCCTTGTTGAGGGCAATCACCGAGTTAT
The DNA here is from genome assembly GCF_963972345.1 of uncultured Gimesia sp. NCBI lineage: Bacteria > Pseudomonadati > Planctomycetota > Planctomycetia > Planctomycetales > Planctomycetaceae > Gimesia > uncultured Gimesia sp. The sequence goes on from NZ_CAXAVM010000015.1 coordinate 42,440, forward strand.
TGTTATCTCCTCCCGGCTGAAGGATAACCAGATCTCCTTCGATCAGCGGGGAGGCGGACATCCCCCAGTAATATAAAGTCTGTTCTTCCTGTCGCGGCGCGCCGCTGATCTGAAAAATATTGACTTTCCAGAGAATCTCACCCGAGTTTGCATTCAGACAAAGTAAATCTCCGGCAGGTAGCAGGCAGTACAGTTTGCCGGCGTGGTAAGTCGGTGTAGAACGGGGGCCGCGCGCCTGTTTCTGATGATCGATATAAGTAGGGGCGGCGACAGTAGACCAGAGTTTTTTCCCGGTCTGGATATCGAAGCAGAACACGAGATCATTCGTCAGATGCGTGGCCATTGTCCAGAGACGACCCTCGGCAATGACCATTGAAGAATAACCACCTCCCAGGGGAACCCGCCACAAAACGGCTGGTTTATGCACATTCCAATCCAGGTTCAGACCTGTTTCATCGGAAATCCCATTTCGATGATTGCCCAGAAACGAGGTCCAGGGTTCTGATCCTGGTTGGGAACGGGAAGGCTGGACGGGAGCTTCGGTTGCTTGCGGAGTTTGAGGTTTCCCGGGATTAATCTCGGGCAACTGGCCATTCACCAGGTTCGTCGACAGAATCAGGCCCATCAGGAATACGAAAAATGCAGATAGAGCCGGTTTGTTGAAATACGCGTGCTTCTCTCGCCTCGTTTCGGGCCAATTCATCTTGAACAATCCATTAAAAGTGGCACTTCAGCTGATTTGCAATCCATATTATTCAGCGTGCTGACTACTCGACCTCTACCCAGAGAGCCAGTTGAACGGCTGCATTTAAGGGCATTTCTGAGATCCCCAAAGCTATCCGAGTATGTTTGCCTCTATCACCAAAGATGTCAGTTAAGAGCTGTGAGGCGTCATTCAATACATAAGGTTGTCGATCAAATCCAGGCGCGGAATGGACGTACCCCTCCAGACGGATAATGCGTTTGATCTTTGAAAGCTCTCCTGTCACGGCTTTAATTTGAGCCAGGGCATTCAGCAGACAAAGGCAGGCGGCATTGGATCCATCGTCTTCATGCAACTGATCCCCCACTTTTCCCTTGAACATCAATTCGCTGCCTATAAATGGCAACTGTCCGCTGGTGACAATGACATTTCCAAACTGGGTGGCGGGAATGTATGATCCCACAGCCTGAGGAGGAGAAGGCAGTGTGTGTCCCAGTTCCTGGATGCGTGATTCGGGGGTCTGGCTCATTGTGAGTGAAATCCTCTGAAGGTGAATTTGGTATCAGCAACTGCTTTGGCAGTCATCACTGCAGCGGAATCATAACATATTTTAAGCCGTCCCCACCAGTAGAAGTGACAGGGAATCAACTGAATTTCGCGCTGAACAGCGCGAACCGGTTCAATAGAAAACAAAGAAATGAATTCAGAGCGCGCAGACAGTCAGGATCATCTAAAGGAGCCCTCTTCCAGACCCAGGCTGCGAACATCAATTCACATCTGGCTGTTGAAAGCGAGCGTGCTTCTGATTTCCGTCTTCTGGTGCCTGGCCATCTCAATACGTTTTACGATCCGAGACTCCAGCAGTGCGATTGCGGCTCTGATTTTTTATATGTCGCCTTTGATTTTGTTAAGTCTGGGGGCTTTCGTCCTTTGCATACTGACCTGGAGAGTGCACTGGCGGCGGATCGCTGTGATCTGGTTCCTGCTCTCGATTATGACCGGGATCTGGTGCTGGAAGACACAGTTCCTCAGTAATATAAATGAGAACAGAACAGCAGGCCACGACCAGACAGTGACGCGAGCTCTGTTCTGGAATATAGGTGATCGAATCTGGGGAATGGAACATGTCATCAATGAATTACAGCAACTCGATCCGGATCTGATCGGCCTGGTCGAAGCCGGCGCTGATTCTGCTGAAATGAAGCAGTTCTGGAAGCAGTCATTCCCGGATCATTCCTACCAGGTTGTTCAGAATGGTTTTGTATTTCTTTCTCGTCTTCCGATCGCAGAAATTTCTGCAGGCAGGCTGGCTGATATGGGGCATTATCTGAACCTTCAGTTAGCGTCCGATCGGCCAGATATCAGAGCTCCTGATGTTTTTCTGGTGGATATCAACAGCAATGTATTGAAATCAAGAAGAGCGGCTCTCAACGAACTGGCAGTTCAGGTCTCTTCGTTGAACCAGCAACCGGTGCTGTTGCTGGGAGACTTTAATACACCAGCAGATTCCGTGCACTTTGACCCGTTGAGAAAGACTCTACAAAACAGCCTTGAAGTAGCCGGCGACGGTTATCTGGCGACCTGGCCACTGCCTGTACCCGTGCTGGATCTGGATGGTATCTGGGTGAATCGATTCATAAAACTTCATCGAGCAGAGAATCGCTGGACCTGGGTTTCTGATCATCGACCTGTGTATATAGAAATGACTTTCGACTCTCAGCAGCAAAAATAAGGCCTTGAATTTCCAGTGAGAGGTTTGATTTGTTCTAATCCTGAAACGGGAGAAACGTGTTCAAACTTCGACAATTCAGGTTTCCTGCTTCATCCCGTGACCGGAGTGCAGTATAATCGAGTCCTGTTTACGGATTTTTTAACACCAGATTCTGTAGTCCGGTTTCCCCGAATCAGAAGGATTTCTCATGCGATCTGTCAGTCGATTGAGTTTGTTGGTCAGTCTGTTGGCGATCAGTGTCAGCAGCAGAGTTGAGGCGGCTATCTTCAGCGGAGAAATCCAATCCGTTTCTGCGGCACAAAAACAGGTCGTGATTAAATCGAGCCAGGGAAAAGAAAAAAGCTTTCTGATTCCTGCAGACGTGCCCGTCACATTCAACGGGAAACCTGCTGAATTCGAGCAGTTTGAAATCGGGCAGAGAGCCACGGTTTTCACTTCATCCAAGGGCGAAATCACCCGCTTTTCCGTCCGAGAGGCCGTAGCAAAAAAAACGGGTGAACCTGCCAGTGGTTCAAAAAAAACAATGAAGGAACGCAAAAGTACGGTAACATCGGGAGCAGAACCTGCTGCACAGGGCTGGACGCAGTTCCGGGGACCGGATCGGCGAAATATTTCCTATGAGACCGGCTTGAGCAAGGATTGGAACCAGAATCCCCCCAAACTGTTATGGACGGCGCGGGGCCTGGGTGAAGGATACTCGTCTGTTTCATTGAGTGGAAATCTGCTGTATACGATGGGCACAAAAGGCAATGAAGAAACAGTGATAGCCATTGATGTCAATACTGGTGAAATCGCCTGGACACATTCCAACGGGCCTATGTTTCAAAATAATCAGGGCAATGGTCCTCGTTCTACGCCCACTATTGATGGCGATCAGATTTATGCATTGGGCGCCAATGGAAATCTGGTAAGTCTGTCAGCCAAAGATGGCAATGTGGAATGGAGTAAGAATATCCTCCAGGAGTTTAACGCACGCAATATTGTCTGGGGAATCAGTGAGTCACCACTGATTGACGGGGATCAGCTGATCTGTACTCCGGGGGGACAGGGAGCAACCATGGTTGCTTTAAAGAAACAGGACGGCAGCCTCATCTGGAAATCGAATGTACCCGGAAATCCGCAGGCCGGTTATGCCTCTGCCATTACTATTAATACTGGAGGTATCAGGCAGTATGTGAATTTCACACATGCCGGTGTGATGGGGATCGAGGCTGCCAGTGGCAGACCTTTGTGGGGGAATGACAAGGCGGCAAACAAAACAGCGAACTGCTCTGCCCCTGTTTTCTTTGCGGAGAAAAATTCGATATTTTATGCTTCCGGATACGGGACCGGGGGTGCCCTGGTTCAATTATCGGCGGCTCAAAATGGAGTCAACGCGCAACTGGCATTCTTCACTCCCGAAATGAAAAATCACCATGGTGGAATGGTGGAAGTGGATGGCTTCCTGTATGGCGCGAGTGACCCGGGCGTATTGATCTGCATCAATCTGTCTAACGGGCAGACTGTCTGGCAGGATCGCTCTGTAGGTAAAGGTGCACTGACTTGTGCCGACGGGCATCTCTATCTGAGAAGCGAAAAAGGACCGGTGGCGCTGGTAGAAGTCAACCCGAAAGCATATGTGGAAAAAGGTCGCTTTAACCAGCCGGATCGCAGTGGAAATATGGCCTGGCCTCACCCGGTCGTCGTCGATGGCAAGCTGTTTTTGCGGGATCAGGATCTCCTGTTATGTTATGATGTCCGCAGCAGGTAATGCGGGGCTTCTTTCTGCCGGCGAACCCCTGTTCCACTCTCCTGCACTACATATGGCTGTTGGGGAGCCTGGACAAAGAGATGCTTTACAACTTTTGATTTGAAAGAAAATGATATGCGGTTTCGAAGTGCTCTGCTGAATCAGTTTACCTGGTTCTTGTTCTGTATATTTCTTGTTTGCACGGGATTGACTTCGGTCAGTCATTCTGCGGCAGACTCGGAAACGGTGCGGCCTAATATTCTGTGGATTACAAGTGAAGATAATGGTCCCCATCTGGGATGTTACGGGGATGAGTATGCGGATACTCCCCATATAGACAAACTGGCTTCAAAAGGCATGATCTATCTGAACTGCTGGTCGACCGCTCCGGTATGTGCGCCCGCGCGAACCACTTTGATTACCGGTATGTATCCCACCTGTCTGGGAGCCGAGCATATGCGGAGTATGGTCAAGCTGCCTGAGAATATAAAGTTGTACCCACAGTACCTGAGGCAGGCTGGCTATTACTGCACGAATAACAGTAAAGAAGATTACAATGTGGAGAAAGCTGGACAAATCTGGGATCAATCCAATGGTAAGGCTCACTGGAAAAATCGAAAACCGGGACAACCTTTCTTTGCGGTCTTCAATCATACAATCAGTCACGAAAGTAAAATACGAAATCGGCCGCACACTCTGGTGCATGATCCTGCCAAGGTCCGGGTTCCCGCGTATCATCCCGATACTCCAGAAGTCCGCCATGACTGGGCACAGTATTACGATCGGATCACGGAAATGGATGCGCTGGTCGGCAGGAATCTCAAAGAGCTGGCAGACGCCGGTCTCACCGAAGATACAATCATTTTCTATTATGGAGATCATGGCTCAGGCATGCCCCGCAGCAAACGCTGGCCATATAATTCCGGCTTGCAGGTTCCCCTGGTGGTGTATGTTCCTCCAAAGTTTCGCAAGCTGGCTCCCGCCGATTACCAGGCCCGGGGAAAAACAGATCGCCTGGTAGGTTTTGTTGACTTTGCTCCTACCGTACTGAGTCTGGCAGGCATCAAACCGCCGCAGCATATGCAGGGGGATGCCTTCATGGGAGAATTTAATACCACACCGCAAGAGTATCTGTTCGGCTTTCGAGGCAGAATGGATGAACGCTACGATCTGGTGCGATCAGTCCGAGACCAGCGTTACCTCTATATCAAAAACTACATGCCCCACAAAAAGTATGGCCAGTATCTGAATTACATGTTCCAGACACCCACGACCCAGATCTGGAAGAAAATGTACGACGCCGGCGAACTCAAGCCACCCCAAACCTATTTCTGGGAGACGAAGCCCGCTGAAGAACTATACGATCTCCAGACAGACCGGGACGAAGTCAATAATCTGGCTGACTCGGCGGAACATCAAAAGATACTGGAAGAACTGAAGCAGGCACAGCATAAAAAAATCCTCGCAATCAGAGACCTTGGCTTTTTACCGGAAGCAGAGTTTCACAGCCTGGCAGAGGGAAAAGCTCCTTATCTGATTGGTCAGAACAAAGACCTGTATCCCCTCAAACAGATTTTAAAGATGGCAGACCTCGCATCTTCCGGGAAACCCTCTGGTGTGGATCAGCTGATCAAAGGGCTCTCCAATCAGAATTCTGGCATCTGCTACTGGGCTGCGATGGGCTTGTTGATGCGGGGCGAAAAAGCGGTCGCGCAGGCCCAGGAGCCCCTTCAACAAGCTTTGGAAGATCCTTCCAAATCAGTGCGTTGTATCGCGGCGGAGGCACTCGGGAAATATGGTGACCAGCAGGACGTCGAAAATGCCGTCGACACTCTGGTGTCTCTGTCCAATCTGAATCAGGATGGAGTTTATGTGGCGATGCTGGCATTAAATGGCCTGGACAAGCTGGGAAGTCAAAAAGTCGCCTGGGTACAGGACCAGATTGCCAGGTTGCCTCTGAAGAATGATCAACTGGACCGACGGTTGCAATCGTATGTAGGCCGACTGGTAGAGCGTCTGCAGGAACAGCAGGATCAAGCTGCAGAGAAATAAAATGAAAGGGAGCGTAAATACTGTTGTCGTATTTACGCTCCACTTTTGATTTCAGGATGAAGCCTTTTCGATCCGGAGCGACACCTTGCTGTTACCGATCGAAACTTCCTTACTGTCACCCGCCAGTTCAGACTGTTCCAGCTGATCCCCGAGTGTTTCGCCGAGGATGTAGTCTGACCAGTTGGTGACTGCTTCTTTGACTTCGGTCGCGTCTGCCGGATTGAAGAAAATTTTGATCCGGTCTTCTATCTCCAGATCTGCTTCTTTGCGCAACTGCTGAATCTGCCGCACAAAGTCACGGGCCATGCCTTCCTGTTCGAGTTCAGGGGTGAGCTTCGTGGAAACGGCGATCTGAATCCCCTGCTCGTCCGCACAGACCCAGTCGGCCGCCTGCTCGGTACCCACCAGAACGTCATCCGGTTCAAGATCAATCTGATTGCCTGCCAGATCGAGGGATACCGATTCGCCACGTCTGAGCGGCCCGAGTACTTCATCGCCGACTTCGGGGAGTTGCTGACGCAGCATACCCAGCAGCTTACCGTACTTCGGTCCCAGTGTTTTCAGATTCGGTTTGTAGGTGTAACTGACCAGATCATCCAGGTTCTCGCAGCGCGTCACCAGTTTGATGTTCAATTCTTCTTCGATCGTCGTGGCCAGGCTTACGATCGCATCTGACTGCTGTGTCGTCTGGCAGGCGAATCGTAATTCCGCCAGAGGCTGACGGACCCGCTGGTTGGATTCATCACGCAGTTTGTGACCCAGTTTCACGACGATCTGTGCCTGAGCCGCCCGGAAGTTGAGTTCTTCGTCAAGCAGTGAAGCATCACATTCCGGAAAATCACAGAGGTGCACACTCTGAGGAGCAGACTGGTCCCAGCTGGTAACCAGATTCTGATACATGCGTTCGCTGAGGAACGGGATGCTGGGAGCCAACGCTTTGGAAAGTGTGACCAGCACTTCGAACAGGGTCTGATAGGCGGCCAGCTTATCGGTATCGTTGGCATCCTGGGAACGCCAGAAGCGACGTCGATTGCGTCTGATGTACCAGTTCGAGAGATCATCGATGAATGCCGTGGCGTTTTTCAGAAAACCGGCGAAATTATATGCTTCGATTTCCGTTTTCGCAGAAGCGAGCAGGGCCTGCAGGTTTGATAAAATCCAGCGGTCAATTTCCGGGCGGTCTGCCACAGGAATCCGGTCCTGCGCGGGATCAAACTCATCCAGTCGTGCGTAGTTGACAAAGAAAGCATAGGAGTTCCAGAGAGGAATCAACACCTGCCGACGGATTTCATCAGCGGGTTTACTTTCCACCAGGCAGGTTGGAGTACCTTCCCGGGTTTCACTGATCGGGCCCTCGGGGGTTTCCAGAGTCACATGCTGTTCGGGATTTCGCATACCGAACCTCAGGTCCGAGGCGGGATTGTGCGCGAGGTACATCCAGCGCATGGTATCGACGCCCAGTTGCTCGGCGGCTTCTTCGAACCAGATAGCGGTGCCATCTGATTTGTGCATCGGTTTACCTTCCTCATTCAACACCAGTCGATAACCAAGCAGTGTTTTGAAGGGGGGCGTCCCATCCATCATGGTTGCCATCGAGAGCAACGCATAGAACCAGTTGCGGAACTGTCCGGGGAAACATTCGGTAACCAGGTCTGCGGGATACCATTTTTCCCACTCCGCCTGGTTCGTATTGTACTGCATGGTGGAGAAAGGCACGATGCCCGCATCGAGCCACGGATTTCCGACATCCGGGATACGCGACATCAGATTTCCGGTTTTCGGATTTTTGAGTTTGACTGCGTCGATCCAGGGGCGATGCGGAGTGTGACCTTCCAGCGCTTCCCAGCCTTCGACTGCGCGTTCTTTCAACTCAGCCAGAGAGCCAATGACTTCGAAATCCCCGGTTTCTTCATCGACCCAGATCGGCAGGGCCAGCCCCCAGAAGCGTTTTTTGGAGACCATCCAGTCCCGCATGTTGGTGAGCCATTCCAGCTCGTGCTGCTCACCATCAATGCTGGAAGGAACCCAGTCTATCTGACGGGTGACATCTTTAATCTCTTCCCGCCAGTCCATATTGATAAACCATTCATCGACCAGGCGGAAGATTAGCTCATCGCCGGTCCGCCAGCAGTGTGGATAGATGTGCGGGTAAGGTTCCACAGAGACCAGCAGATCTTTTTCTTTCAGGCGTTCGAATACCAGCTCCGGTGTGGCGGGATCGATGGCTTCTTTGCCCGTGAATTCCCCGAAGCCCTCTTCAAAGCGACCGTCTTCACCCAGGGGGGCGATTGCCACCAGCCCCAGCTGTTTACCCAGTTGGTGGTCGACATCTCCACAACCCGGTGCGGTATGTACGATGCCGGTTCCCTCGCCGGCGACAACGTGTGGATTGCCTTTGAAGTCCCTGCCGCCATCTACGACTTTGTGGCAGGAGATGCCGGTCTGATCCAGCAGGGTTTCGTCACTGGGATGACCGCCGGGTGCCTGTTGGGCGGGAAGATCGTCAAAAGGACCCGTATATTCCCAGCCCACCATCTGGGCCCCCTTGATGGTCTCAAGGATTTCATAGCCCCCCTGCTCTTTAAAGATCTGGGCCAGTGTTTTCAGTTTGGGAACATCTTTCGGCCAGGACCACTCCGGGCGTCCAAATCCCTCTTTGAATTCCCGACTCAACCGCTGGTATTCCAGGTTGTCTTTGGCGAAGTAATAGACGGCGTCATCTTTTTTCGCACGGAGTTTGACGTATTCGAGGTCGGGGTTGATGGCAGCAGCCACGTTACTGGTCAGCGTCCAGGGAGTCGTGGTCCAGATCAGCAGGTATTCCTTTTCGCGATCCTTGAGAGGGAACCGCACGAACACCGACTTATGGACAGACAGCTTCCGTCCGTCAGCGACTTCCATCTGACTGTAGGCACTGCCTCCGCGTCCTGACCAGGGCATGACGTCGTGCCCACGATAAACTTTCCCCCGTTCAAAACATTTCTTGAGAAATGTCCAGATGGTTTCGTTATTCTCGGTTGAGAAGGTGAAATAGCTTCCGCCCCATTCCGAGTTACCCAGACGCGAAACCAGCATATCCGCTTTGTCGGTGATCTGTTTTCCGCTGGGGGCCGTCATTGTGACTTCTGTATCCTTGCCGACATATTCTGCAAGCTTTCGCAGCTCATCCGGATTGTCCCAGTCCATCCAGTAACCCAGACGCACCGACTGTTCTGTCTGACGGGCGGCAAAACGCAAAACACGTTTTTTACATTCATTGACAAACTTGTCGATCCCATGCGAAACGACTTCCTGCTTCGTTCCATACCCCAGTTCTTTTTCCACTTCGACTTCAACCCAGAGTCCCTGGCAGTCAAAACCGTTCTGAAAACGAAGTTCATGCCCGGTCATGGCGTAATAACGCTGGTAGGCGTCTTTGTAGGTTCTGCCCCAGGCGTGATGAACACCCATCGGGTTATTGGCAGTCATCGGACCGTCAATAAAGCTCCATTTGGGTTTGCCCTGATTTTTCCTGCGAAGCTGATCAAACGTCTGGTTTTCTTCCCAGAATTTGAGGATTTCGTGTTCACCTTTGATAAAGCTGGCGTCAGTGACTTTTTGAAACATCGGAAAATCTTATTGAGTTATTTTGATTGAAAATGAGTTTAGAGAAATTAAACGCGTCCAATTTCACTATGGTGACAGACCGACTAAGATATTGAATTCAACGATTAGAAACGCGTCACGCGCTGCCGGGGCTGTCCTGAGACAGAAGTATAATAGCGGGAATGCGTTAAGTATTACAGAGACAGCACTTTCTTACGAGGCATGTAAATTCGTATTTGTAGCTGTTTTATCATAATATTTCCAGTTTGAGAGTCAGAATGTCCGAGCCGAAAGAACCTTTATTCCATGTTGTCCTGTATCAGCCGGATATCCCCCAGAATACAGGGAATATCGGCCGAACCTGCGTCGCCGTCGGTGCCAAACTGTGGCTGGTGCGTCCACTGGGATTCCAGTTGGATGCCAAGCATTTACGGCGGGCCGGTATGGATTACTGGCAACACCTGAACTGGGAAGCCGTGGACAGCCTGGCGGAAGTACAGACAAAGCTACAGGACAGGACATGGTGGAAGCTGACCAAGTTCGCAACCCGCTTTGTCTGGGATGCGGAGCTGGAACCCGGTCAGGTGTTTCTGTTTGGCAGCGAAAGTAACGGTCTGCCTCCCCGGCTCCTCGAAGAAGATCCGGATTCCAACCTGAAGCTGCCGATGCACCAGGAAGTTCGCAGCCTGAATCTGGCCAGTACTGCAACTGCCGTCATGTACGAAGCAGTACGCCAGTTTGGAGGATTAAGCTGAACCGCCTGCTATTTCCCCCGCCCTGTTACCGGATATTGCGGATCCTGGAAGCCTTTTCCACTGTGTTCTCCCGGCGGGACGAGTGAATCGATAAAGGCTTCGTCTTCTGCTGTGATCTCGACGTCCAGGCAACCCAGGTTGTCATCGAACTGTTCCATGGTGCGCGGGCCGATGATGATCGATGTGAGAATGGGATTAGCCATACACCAGGCGAGCGCGAAGTTTGTCATCGAGACTCCCTTCTTGTCGCAGTAATCTGCGATTTCCTGGGAGAGTTTAATACTCACATCACGCAGTTCGGCTTCTTTCATGCGTTTATCATCGCGAGAGGCACGGCTGCCTTCCGGAAAAGGCTGGTCCGGGCGATATTTTCCGGTCAGGATCCCACGAGCCAGCGGGCTGTAACTGACGACGCCAATCCCCTTTTCCTGGCAGAGAGGCATCAGTTCCACCTCGATGTCACGATTCATAATGTTATACAGGGGTTGCACACAGCTGAATGAATACAGGTTGCGGACATCGCTTGTCCAGAGTGCTTCAGCCAGTCTCCAGGCACGGAAATTGGAGCAGGCGATGTAGCGTACTTTTCCAGAACGGACCATGTCATCCAGGGTACGCAGGGTTTCTTCGATCGGGGTCTGGTAGTCGGGGGTGTGGACATAATAGATGTCGACGTAGTCGGTATCCAGACGCTGCAGACTGCGATCCAGTTCCCGCATCAGATGGACTCTGCTGGCACCGGCATCATTGGGGCCGTCTCCCATCGGCGCGCGTCCCTTGGTTGCCAGGATGACCTTATCTCGTTTTTCTTTCAGCGCCTTTCCCACAACCAGTTCGGATCCTCCGGTGCTGTACATGTTGGCGGTGTCGAAAAAGTTGATGCCCAGGTCAATGGCTTTATGCATAATGGCGATCGAGTCTGCTTCACTGGTCGGTCCACCAAACATCATTGTGCCCAGGCAGACGGGGGAAACGCGTACGCCAGCTTTCCCTAAATTGCGGTAATCCATAATTGTCAATCCTGCAGAGAGTAGGTGTCAGTCGGTTGAGTTTATCACGAGTTCTATCTTCGGTTTTTATGACAGATTTCTCAAGGGACCTTAAATTCCTTGAACAGACGTGGTTGAAGATTTTCGCTCAGCCTGTTAAAGTAACTCTTTGCCCCCTTGGGGTTTATATGAGACCTGATTGATTCTGCAATGACTGTTGGCTGTTAAGCTAATTGATACCAATGGTTTAAGATAAAACGAATTCAACTGAACTTATTTAATCTAGAAGTAAATACGAAAGGCATTTCTTCGAATGGGAACCAAGAAGACAGGTAAAGGTCGTCGAAAAATTGGTCGTAAAAAACGACGTGCGCGAGCTAAGATCAGGCATCGTAAGGGTTAATTCCCATTTTTGCCTGGCAGGGCAGGTTCTGCTGGCTCCTTGAAGTGCATACTTTAAGGTCCTGATGCTTTGCGCTATCAGTGAAGCAGCACCGGATTTGAATTGCCGGAACACAGAGACAATAAGGGGCTTATTTGAGCCCCTTCTTTCGTTGGTTGGTAATACTTCCATGTCTGTTATCGAATGTCCGATATCAGGTGATCTACCAGTATTTCTCGAAGTGGATGTTACCCGGATTTTTGGGGGTAGAAAGCTTGTAGCCCTGTTCTGTGAGCAGTTCTACCATCCCCTTGGAATCCGGGAAAACCAGTTCCCCCTGCTCATTTTTTTCGGGAAGACCGATCATGGAAGGGTTTCCGCAGAGAAAGACGTGTGTGTTTTCCGGATCGGGTGACCAGCCAAACGCTTCTTCGAATCGTGCGGGGCGAATGATATCCTGCAGGTACTGTTTTCCCACATAGGACGGGTGATTCTCATCCATGTTTACCGGCTCGCGTGTCGTGAAAGCACCGTAGCGGTAGTTGGAGAACTGTTTCTGCAACTGTTCCTGCTGATCGAGATATCCCAGGTCACCTTTGTAGCGGACGCAGGTCATGGAAACGATGCGTCCTGTATGACCCCGTTTTAACAACTCGATACTCATCGAATTATGCGGCGCTTCTCCCGTTCCCGTGCCGGCAAAGATCACGTTATTACCCGGTTCTACCGGTTTCAGCGTATAGGTTCCGACGGGCTTTTTCCCCAGATGCAGGCGATCTCCCTCTTTGAGACGAAACAGCCGCGGGGTGAGTGGTGGATCATCTGTGTCAGGACGTAATACCAGCGTGATGTAAAACTCGAGATAATCAATTTCATCATTGGCCAGCAGCTCGCCCTGCAGATTCAGCATCGGGCAGGAGATGGAGTAGGCACGACGAATCAGTTTTGGCTTTTCCAGCTCGGCTAAGGGACCTCCATCGACACGGTGTTCCCAGCTACCCAGGCCCAGTGTTGTGTATTGCCCCCCTGAAAAAGGGGGTACTTCTTCGTCGGGTTTGATGCGCACAATCATCAAATGATCGTGTGGCATCCGCAGATCCATCACCGACGCGTTGTAGTATTTGTGTCGAAGTTCTTCAATTTCTGGAGTCGATTGACCGGTCGGAGGATTCGATGGATTCATGACTCTCCCTGTCGCGATGGGTTATCACCGTTGATGGTGATCTCTTGATTTTGAATTGTGGAACTGTCCCTTTGCTGGTTGCAGATCCACAATGTTTCCACATCGAACTCGCTCTGATTTCAGAATGAGTTCTCAAATCCAAAAGGATAAGAATATGATGTTCTCTTTATGTCGTGTCTATCTTCTATCACTTTTTCTGCTCAGAAAGTCAAGTCAGATCCAAAGTTTAATAACAGTCACACCTGTTTCAGATCCATCAGGGGCAGGCTGTTGTAATTAAAAAAGCCTTAAGGAATCTGATCAATCAGGATATCCGATTTAGTGAAATAGTGAAAACGGGTAAAACCAATCGATTTCAACGGGACTGTCAGCTCTCAGTTCGTGTCATTTGTGGACCTGGTTCCCTGGATATTCACGCCACTGCCAATCAATAGATTATGGTGATAACACCAGAGATAGAACCGTCCCTTCTTCTCCGGTGGCAGAACTTTCAGGTTTTCAAATCCCGCCTGTTCGAACCAGGATCTGAGTTCCGCGGTTGTATGGTGATACTGATAGGCGGGGGCAAACCAGTCAAATGTGTCGCAGACACGATTCTCCCAGTTGGAGTGGTTACTGAAATTAACGATCTTGTTGAGAACTTTATTGATGACCGGCAATCCTCCCAGCCAGGCACCCAGGCGACACCAGGGTTCCAGCTTTTCCGGCGACATCCGCGTGGTGATTTTTCGTAACCCGCTATTGATCCATTCCTGCCACCACTGATTCCTGCGATAGAGCCAGACAGAGTATTTTCCGCCGGGCTTGACCATGCGAGCCACTGCGTCGAAGACCGCGCGAGTCTCTTTATCGTGATGCATGACGCCGATGGAAAAGACAAAATCGAAAGATTCGGGTTCAAAAGGCAGATGTTTCAAATCAGCCTGCACCAGGTTCACATGTTCGAGGTGCGCAGTCAGCTGTTGCGCTTTCTCGACGGCTGTGGTATGGTCGGCACCAAACACGATGCCCCCTGCTTCGGCTGCGACTTTACAGTAACGACCGCCGCCACAACCGGCGTCCAGAATTTTGAGGCCTTTCAGTTCATCCAGTTCCATTCCGGTTTTCGCGGTGAATGTGGCCCGGTCTTCATCTGGGTGCGCGACTTCGTATTTATTCCACTGCAGGCCGAAGCTGGAAAGGTGTTCCTGCTCGACAAAGCGGGGAATTCCCATGAGTACCGGATAGGCCTGGCTGTTTTGGGAATCGATCAGCTGTTGTTGTGACGGATTCCATTCGAGTGGACGGCACTCGTCCGGACTTCTCAATACTTCCAGGAGATCCTGAGAAAGAAAATTGCCGGATGATGTTTCTTTCGTCATGATGGCTGACTGCTTACCTGAAAATGATCTGAGAAATGATGAGTGGTTTAAAATTCCAGTTCCATCAGATCTTCGCCCAGAATGGTATTGGGAAAGATCTGTTGTGCAACTTTGATTCCGATGGGATCGTCGCCGGTCTGCTGCGGGTCGATGTGTGTTAAGACCAGCTTTCCTACGTTGGCATCGCGTGCAAGTTCAGCAACCGGGGTCGTGTGACTGTGCCCGGTTTTGTCGGCCCATTCGGCCATGTCATCCGGAAAATAACATTCATGAATCAGGAGATCGACACCCTTTACAAATTCCAGATGCTGTGCGGGATTGGCTGTATCTGTGATATAAGCCAGAGAATGTCCAGGCCAGTCGATGCGATAGCCGACCGAGCCCCCCGGGTGTTCCAGGGGAATGTGTTTCAGAATCCCCTGCTCTGCGACGGAAACAGTTTCCGGGAGAGGTGTGAATAGATAACCGGGTAACAGGGGAAAGATTTCTTCGGAAAACAGGTGAGTCTGGATGGCGTTCAACTTGGAAGCTTCTCCATACAGTTTGACGGAATCAACCTGATCGGTGAGCATCGGGACCAGAAAAAAAGAGAGCCCGACAATATGATCGAGATGAGCATGTGTCAGGAAAATCTGCAGGTCCCGCGTCTTGAGAAATTGCTGAACGCGAAAGAAGCTGGTCCCCGCGTCAAAGATGACACCCAGTTCCGGGAGCATCAGGCAGGCGGTATGGCGGCGTTCGTTCGGGTGATATCCACCAGTCCCCAGCAAGACAATTCGCATTGTTCCACTCTCCCGCGATTGGGTTGCCCCATAATCTGATTTCATCGTCAACTTTCCTGAATGACATTCAGCCACTCAGAGAGACAGCGTGCTGCATCAGACCTTAGTCTCTGTAAAAAGTGCCCGTTAATCAAGTTGTGATACCTGATTAACGGGCAGAAACGCAAGTTGACTACGATAAAATCTGATGGTGACTGATCAATGATCCCATGCAGGAATTACGAATCCAGACGGCGTTCACGAATCCAGTCAGTATGGAAAGTGCCTTCTTTATCCGTTCGCTGGTAGGTGTGAGCACCAAAGTAGTCCCGTTGAGCCTGCAGCAGGTTGGCTGGCAGACGAGCCTGTCGATATCCATCAAAGTAGCTTAAAGCGGCAGTGAAACTGGGAACCGGAAGACCGAGTTCCACGGCAGTTGCAACTACACGTCTCCAGCTGGGTTGTGCTTTTTCAATGGCGTTGCGGAAGAAGTCGTCCAGCAGCAGGTTTTCCAGCTGTGGATTTTTGTCAAAGGCTGCTTTGATGTCCTGCAGGAAGGTGGATCGG
>NZ_CAXAVM010000016.1:0-56934 GCF_963972345.1 uncultured Gimesia sp.
AAAACAGGTTCTTTTGTAGTGAAGATCAGGAACAAGTGGCTTGTGTTTCAGTGCACTGTAAACTGGTCACGCGCGCGACTCACTTTGGTGCTTATCGCCAGCGGCGCGGCGGGGTCAAGGGCAAAATTTGCAGTGGAATGACAATATGTTTATCTATCGGGGTGACAGGCTGCTACAATCAGGCTTTCCAGAAAGCAGGCCGAACCAGTCTATGTGATAACTTGAGATTCAGTGATTTACTGAATCAGGAAGGGTGAGTTCAGTTGAGAAATCGATTTTTAACAGCCATTTTTATGGGACTGATGAGTTGCCTCTGTTCCATTTTACCCGCCGCTGATGAGACGATACTGGCGATTGAGGGCCGCAGAATGACCGCGGAGCAGGCGGCAGTTGTGGAAAAGCAGGTCAAAGAAAATCCAAAAGATAGCGAAGCCCGCGTGAAACTGCTGGGGTATTATTTCACGAAACAGTTTGCCGACGCCGCGGCCCGAAAGGCAAAACAGGAGAATGTGTTGTGGCTGATTGAGAATGAACCTCAGTCGAAGATTATGGGATCTCCGTTCGGGCAGATGGATGCGATTCTGGATGGAGAGGCTTATACCCGCGGCAAACAAGCCTGGGAAAAACAACTCAAAGCGCAGCCGGACAACCTGAAGCTGCTGGATCATGCGGCGAATTATTTGATGCTGCATGATCGGGATCTGGCGAAACAGCTATTGGAAAAAGCGCAGAAGCTGGATGCGGAAAATCCTCAATGGGCGCGGGATCTCGGGCAATTGTATTCGCTGGACATGCAGAGCAGTTCTTCACTCAAGGCACAGAAAGATGCAGCAGCGAAAGCACTGCAGCAACTGGAGATTGCCTATCAGCTTTCGGCCAATCATGCCAAAGATGCGCTGTTAACGAGCCTGGCAAAGGCAGCTCTGGGGGCAGGTGACACGGAAAAAGCAAGACAGTATGCGGAGCTGATGCTGAACCAGGTGGGGTCGGACTGGAACAGTGGCAATAAAGTGCATTATGCAAATATTACGCTCGGTAAAATTGCCCTGGCGGAAGGGAATATGGAAGCCGCGAAGCAGTATCTGATCAAAGCGGGCAAGACGAAAGGTTCGCCTCAACTCAATTCGTTCGGTCCTGATTTCAGTCTGGCGAAAGCGCTGCTGGAAAAAGATCAGAAAGAAGTCGTGCTCGAATACCTGACTCTGTGTGGCAACTTCTGGGCGCTGGGGAAAGCCCGCCTGGCGGAATGGTCGAAAGCAATCAAGGATAACCAGATTCCGAAAACTTTGCGGTAAGGATTTGAAAATGGATGTTTCGAAGAAAAAACCCTGTTCCGATTTGAAAACCGGAACAGGGTTGGGGTTTATTTGATCTGTTCGATGAGAACAGAAATAGTTGATTATGTTGTGCCGGTATCGTTGATGGCTGGTTCGACGACTTGTTCGACCGCTGCGGGAACCGCATGTGGTTTATCGACGGGTTTATAAATCATGACCATCGCAGCACCGGCGGCGGCGAGGCCTAACCCGAGGAAGAACCTGAGATCGGGGAGTGTTTTAGTTGGATGGAAGACAGTGATGGTGGCGATGGTATTCACAATGGGAGCACCTGCGAACACGAGCGGCGCGACATAGATGGCAGCTCCTTTGCCGCCGGTGGTCACCGCAAAGATCACACAGAGCGCGCCCATGGCGCCGGCGGTTCCGGCGAGGATGCCCCAGAGGATCGGGCCGGTGTCGAAGTTCACGCCCGCTTTGGCAGTTGGATCTTTTCCCAGTACGAAGATGAAGAAGCAGGGGATCAGAACCGCGACCAGAAAGTAAGCCATCCCCACGAACAGGAAGGCGCGGAGGTTACTGTGCAGTTTCTGGGCAGCGATATGAACGAGAGGCACATAGGTCCCCCATGAAAGAGCGGCGCAGGCGACAAAGATTAAGACAATCGTCCATTTCGACATCGTTTAAACTCCTGAAAAACGGGAGGGAGGGATCATTTCCATTGGCGAGACAACACAGTAGTCATGATAGTAACTTTGTGAAATTCCAGCACCCGACAGACGTGCCTTTTTGTGCGAATCGATGAAATGCGGCTGTGTACAAACTCTTATGAAGCCCTTAATGTTGCCAGAATCGGTGCCCGGACGGCATCGGCGACCGCCAGCAGCGCTGCCAGCATGCCTGTCACCAGGACCGCCAGCAGGATGAGCAGACCGCTTTCCCAGGGGAGATCGGCGCCGGTAGACAACAGATGTGGCAACATTGCCAGCAGGGCGGAGACGGTTCCCGAAACCAGCCCCCAGAGCAGGAGAAACGCATTTTCAGAAAGGACGATGACCGCGACATCGCTGCCCGTCATGCCGATGGCACGCAGCAGAGCCAGTTCGCTGCGGCGTTCGACCACATTACGTAACATCACGGTCGCAAGCCCGAGGGTTCCCAGCAGCAGACCCAGACCGCCCAGCGTCTGGAAGGTTGAGAGGTAGGTATTTTGTACGGCGAGGAAGTCGGCGAGTCGATTGGCGACGAGGTCGGCGTCGAACCCGTATTCGGTCAGTCCTGTTTCGAGAACGCCGGCGAGCTTGTCTGCCTGGGCGGGGGGGATTTCAATCAGAAAATATTCAAAGCCGGCCTGCTCGGGAAACAGCGTTTGAAAATGCTGTTCTGAAATAAGCAGCACGCCTTGAAAGATACTGCCATCAAACATGCCTTTGATTTTCAACTGATGTTCGGGACGTTCGTCAGACGGGATGCCGACTGTCGCGCCAATGCCTTTATGCAGGCTGTACATGAGCGTATTCATATCACCCAGCGCGGGGATGGAGCCGTCTGCCTGTGGTTCGTTGAGCAGTTTCCAGGGATTGTCAGCCGGTGTGTCTGCGAACTTGAAACCACCGCGTTCAATCATTTCCTGGGGAACGCCGAGGATCGTGGGGACACTGGTCTGGTAAATATTCAGGCAACTGGCATTCTCGCCTGGTTTGACGCGGAAGGGAATCACCTGCATCTGTTTCAGGAGCTGCTGTGTTTCCGGATCGTCAGGAACGTTGACCAGCATTTTGCTGCGTCCCTCTTCGGTGTTCAAATCGTAGATCAGGGGAGACGTGGATTCAGCGATGAGTGTGAACCCGCCGTTCCCGGAATCTTTCTCGGGGCTTTCGACCGCAGGATTACGATGTCCGGCGGCGACAGAGACAAGCACGAATGTCGCCGAGGCAATGAGTGCGGTTGTTAATACACTCCGCTGACGGAAGCGACCGGCATTGCGGATGCCAAGCTTGATGAGTGTTCCGGTCCCGGCGCCTTTGATCGGAGTCGTGGAAGTCTGTCTAAGTCGACTGGACAGAAAGCTGAGGCTGGCAACCAGTGATAGAGTACCAACCAGAAAGAAAGAAACGGTCTGCCAGGAGAAGCCGGAAAACGCTTCCTGTCGGGGAATGAGGCCGAAGACGGTTCCCAGAACCAGAATGACCGCGAGGGCAAGTGAGATTTTGTAGATATAACCCACGCGGCGGGTTTCCCTGGCGGACTCTGTATCAGTCGAATTCACGCCCGCGAGCAGGCTGCGGATGGAAATCTGTTTGAGTTCAGACATCGATTTCCAGATGACGAAGCCTGAGAAAAGTACCGCGATCAGGAATCCGATGATGAGACTGGTCGCTGTCAGATCGAGATACAGGAAGCGAGTGCCGATGGCACCGATCCACCAGGTTTTCAGGCCATATAACATCAGTGAGGCATAACCGATGGCAGCGAGAATTCCCAGGATGCCACCGGTCAGAATCACGATGAAGGCTTCTTTGAAGATGATCTGTCTGACCTGTTGTGGCGTAAATCCGATGGCGGAAAGGAGGCCGATCGACGAGACGCGGCGGTCAATGCCCAGCTTGAACAGCAGGCGAATTAAAATGATTGCTGACAGAATGATAAAAAAGCTGAAGCCAATAAACAGCCCGCTGAAATCGGTGGTTCCACTGGCGGCTGCGAGACCCAGCAGCTTGATGGGTTGTACGGTGAGACCCATTTTAAAGACGTCGATCTTTTTGAGTAACTCGCTCGCAAACAGGGGAGCGGTTTCTTCCAGGGATTTTCCGGGCAGGGGAGTGAACCGCAGTGAAGTCAGGCTGCCATAGCGGCTGTTCCATAATGACTGAGCTGTTCCCAGTGAGACGAAGGCTTTGGGAGTGGCCTTGTATTTGTCCCAGTAATCTTCATCACGATCGGTGACGCGGGTCAACTGCATGGGAAAGGGCTGTTTCCAGTCGCCGAAGGTGTCGGCATCGGTGATGCCTTCCATGTCGGGAGTCAGCTTGCGGTCGGCAGCGGGAGTGCCATCGAGGGCGATGATGCCACGCACTTTGAAAGTCTGTTCGACATCGGGCAGTTCTCCCCGGGAACCGACGACATGGTACTTCATGCGAATATCATCACCGACTTTGACATTCAGGTCTTTGGCCAGCCATTCGTTGATGACGATGTCATTTTCGTCTAAGGGGAGTTCCGGCTTTGCCCCGATAAACTGGAACGGACCAAAGGGGGGCTGCTGAGTGAAATTGAGTCCCGCGACAATCGAATACATGGAGTACTGTTCTTTGAGTTCCGTCTTTCCCTTCTGGGCAGGTTCGATTTCATTGGCGATGTAGACCATCACGGGAGACGTTCGTAGACCCAGTGACTTCGCTGCCGCCATACCCGCCTGTTCGATCTGGGGATCGAGAATCATCTGATCGCTTTCAAGCGAGAGATACTGATAATCCTTGTTGGGGACAATCTTCAGATTGAGGTCTTCGAGCTTCAGGGAACTCTTCAGAACGGACTCCAGCTGACGGGCTGTTTCCAGAGCAGCAGGAGAAACAGCGTCCGGGCTGTCGGAGCTGAAAAAGAGGGAGTTCACTCGAGCGGGTCGGGACTGAGGGTTGCGGCGCGAAGCGACAATCTCGTCGAGGTCTAATGCTGATTGCAGCGTTTTGAGAGAGATAAACAGATCAAGGGGCAGTTGCTGATTGGGAAGCAGGGCCAGGCGACCTGCTTTAGAATCGGCGTCGAGGATGGTGCTGACGGTGAGGGTGATTTCGACAGACTGTTCTTCACGTTCGCCCAGCAGGGAGTCGCGGGGAATCGCGGAAGGGAGTTCGATCCAGAGTGTGATTTCATCGCCGACCGCGGCCTGTAACTGTTCCGCGACGCGCGAGTTGAGGATGGCCTGATCGTCCTGGGGCGGAGGGAGATCCGGATGTTCGAGCAGTGACCAGAGGCGTTCATCGGTGCCAAAGATATTGACCTGTCCGACACGCAGATGTTGGTCGTCCCGATTTTTTTCCAGGCTGCCTCGCAGGACCAGGGCGGGGGCGATGGTTTTGATGTGCCCGGGGAGGTCGGTGGATTTGCTGAGATCCTCGGCCAGTTGTTCGCGGAAGAAGCGATGTCCCGAGATGACGAAATCGATTTTCCCCAGGCGGTCGAGGGTCATTTGTCGCAAGCTGGCCCGTACGGAATCGCCGACGATGAGTGCCCCTCCAATGACTGCGGTGGCGGCGATGACCCCTAGAAGAACCGCGAGATTGGTGCGCCAGTGGTAAGTCAGGCTTTTGAAAACAAATCGCGATTGATTCATGAATCGAACTCTTGCGAAGATTGTAATTGGATTTTCAGGCTGTTTCTGTCACGAGCGATCCATCGCGCAGCCGCTGATGCTGGGGGAACAGGACCGCCAGTTCGCGGCTGTGTGTGACACAGATCAGGATCGTGTTCTGTTCCTGATTGATTTCCAGCAGCAGTTTGCCGATCGCTTCAGTATTAATGCGGTCGAGATTTCCCGTGGGTTCATCGGCCAGCAGCAGTCGCGGGTTATTGATCAGTGCACGGCAGACGGCGACCCGCTGGCGTTCGCCGCCGGATATCTGGGCGGGGCGGTGATTCAATCGATCTGAAAGACCCACGCGTTCGAGCAGGTGGCGGGCGCGGTCTTCTGCATCAGTGGAACCACTCTGCGAGACCATGGTCGGGATCAGGACGTTCTCCAGAACCGAGAACTGTGGCATCAGATGATGGTCCTGAAAAATAAAACCGATGTTCCGGTTGCGGAATTCTGCCTGCTGCTTTGCCTGCAGTTCAAACGGGTTCTGGCCGAACTCAATCACCTCGCCGGCTGTGGGCTGATCGAGTACGCCGAGAATATAGAGCAGTGTGCTTTTGCCTGAACCGGAAGGTCCGGTGATGGCCAGCGCCTCTCCCCGGTTAAGACTTAAGTTTACGTTGTTGAGGATCGGCAGCGATTCACCCGCGAGTGAAAATTCTTTCGACAAGTCGCGGACCATCAGTTGCTGTTGCGCGTCATTCATGTTGATCCCTGCTTAACAGATTATTCCGTCTGATCCATTGATGCTTCAAATTTCAGCAGCATCCACTCGGGGATGGCGATGGATTGCATGGGGCTGCCGAGTGTGAACTGACAGCAGACCGTTTTCATGCGCCCCCTGGCAATTTTTGTTTTGTCACGCCAGAGATCGTATTCGATTGTCAGTGATTTCACGCCGATCCGTTCTATGTTTAAGCGGATCTCGAGCAGATCTCCATAATAGGCGGGTGATTCAAACGAGCATTGAGCTGAAACCCGGGGCCAGCCGAGAATAGAGCCGTCTGCCTGTTTATCCACAATGGTCAGACCCAGCGAACGGAAGTATTCGTGTTCGGCCTGTTCCATGTACTTATAGAAGTTGGCAAAGTGGACGATGCCAGCCATGTCGGTCTCATGAAATTCGACACGGCGGGTTGTTTTAAAAGTACAGGACATGCGCGGCTCTATAGAATGAGTCAACAACAGGCTGTGGAACATACGTCTGATGTTCGGCACAGCCTGTCGTATTTCTAACAATCTTAACTTGGTTCATTCTGGTTTAGTCTTCGGGGAAGAAACGAACCAGGGTTTCTTTACTGGGTGGCGAAGTCACCAGGGAAACCAGGATCATCGCGGCTGCCGAAACGACCACCATGGTTGCGACAGGCATCATACCCAAGAATGTGTAATCCGGATTCAAAGCGAATTTCGCTTCCCGGAACAGATACAGCCAGGTTCCGAAAGCAACGATGACTCCCGCATAGGTTCCCGCTTTCGTAAGCCGTTTCCAGTAGACAGCGGCAAAGATAATCGGGAACAGACTGGAGAATCCACTGAAACACCAGACCCCCAGCGTGAAGACGCGCCGCGGCTCCAGCAGACTGAAGCCGTAGGTAATCGCCACAATGATAATAATAAACATGCGAGCCATGAAGACAACCTGTTTATCGGTAAAACGGTCTTTCCCGGCGTAGTGTACGACCATGTCTTCGGTAAACATGGTTCCGAGACAGAGGAACTGGCTGTCAAGCGAGGACATGATGGCCGCCAGGATCCCCGCCGTCAGGAAGCCGGCCAGGACAGGCGAGGTCATCTTTTTCACCATCGCTGCCAACACTGCGTTCGCCGGGAAGTGGGGCGGGAAGAGGGGGGCTCCTTCGAATGTGGCAGAAGTCGCCCAGATGCCGACCAGCACACAGGGAACCCAGACAATCATAATAAACAGCGGATGTGCGACCACAGGCAGTTTGAAAGTGGCAGCGCTGCGTGCTGTGAGCCAGTGCTGAAACAGGTGAGGAAACATGCCGACCGAGAGAGGCACGAAGAAGTATGTGAAGAAGACCAGCTTGCTCATCGGATGTGGTGCATCCGGTGCCCAACTGCTGGCGCGGTACACTCCCAGCGCTTTTTTGATGGTCCATTTTTTCCCTTTGGAGGGATCGTTCGGATCCAGATCATGCTCGGGGTGACCAATGTTCTCTGCGAAGATCAGCATGGCTTTTTCGTCTTCGGCGTTGGCTCTGCGCGGGTATTCGCGCAGATCGTGATGCGCCATCAGGCCCTGTTTCCATTTATCGGGAAAGGGATCTGGCATGACGCGGTCATCCTGCGTCAGCAGGGCTTTGTTGACCTGTTCGTTCGTGAGTTTATACAGCTCGTTTTCAGACGCATAGATTGCTTCTGCTGATGTTTGCCAGTTGGGAAACCGGGGTTTGAATTCTTTGTAGGCTTCGGCTTTCTGTGCGTCAGTCAACTTTAATGTTTTGAGAATCCGACGGGCATAGTTGTATTTGGCGACTAAGGTCCAGGTCTGATAACGTTCGGCATAACGGACGCGGTCTGCCGGATCGACGGCGCGCATCAGCTTGGACGGGTTCTTTTCCAGGACTGCGTGGCTGGCTGCCTGGAGTCCGCCCAGCTTGCTTGAGATAACCACGAAAGTGACGACACCCAGCACCATAAACACGATGGTCTGGAAGGTATTCGCCCACGCGGTTCCCCGCATCCCGCCGAAGAAGACATAGATGAGTACGACCAGGCTGATGACCAGAGACCCCAGCCAGGGGGGAACGCCGTAGTCGTAGTCGGCAAAGGAGCTTTCAAAGGCACCTTCTGTAATACTGCTGATGACCACGCCGGATGACATCACGCCGATCAGCAGGTAGGGAATAACCAGTCCGACCAGGATGGGGAACAGGATAATACCGATGCGGTCACTTTCCAGGCGGTCGCGGAAGAACTGGATCTGAGTGGTGTAACCGTATTTATAACCCCACGACCAGAGTTTAATCCCCAGGAGGAAGAAACAGAGTGAGTGAATGATACCACTGGAAGAGGCCAGCATCCCGTAGACACCGACACCTTCTTTGTAAGCTTCTCCACTGGAACCGACGAGTGCGAAGGCCGTCATCGTCGTTCCGAAAATGGACATCAGCAGCAGAAAGGGACCGATCGAGTGGCTGGCCAGCATGTAGTCCTTACTGGTTCCCTTAAACAGTCGACTGGAAAAGACCCCCAGAAACAACAGTAGCGACAAATAGATTCCGATAATTACCAGCTGGATCATTATTCTGTTTCTCCTGTTTCCTGGGCGGGGGCTTCTTTAGCAACTTCTTCAAGGTGATGTGGCCAGGCATATTTGGTTGCCAGGAACCAGACAATGGATGCTGCGACGGAGATCCCTGCCTGATAAAGCAGGGTGATCGGCATGAAGCCCCAGATGAGACGTTTATCGTCCCATAACCAGTTATCCTGGTGAATGATGATAAGCAGGACAACCAGGCCATATACGGTGTATCTCATGAGTCATCTTTTCTATTGTTGACAGAGTCGCTTCAGGTGGGTTCCACGTGCCAGAAGGTAGTACGGCTATAGGCGGGAAGCAGGATGTTTCGGATCCCGCTGAATCGCACTGGATTCCTATTGTGACAAATTCTCCAAAGAGTCACAACATACCGATTATAATTGTGTCAATAAACCTGCTGATCACAATGAGAACTGATGTTGAGTGTTAACGATAATTTACAAAAACCTGTGTTTCGCCGGTGGGGAAGAATCTTAAAATTCAAAGCGGTCATTCAGGCTTGCAAATGAGGGAAAGTCTCCCCAGAATGGTGGTTTACACAGGAATGTTGATCATTTTCGATTAAGATTATTAGAGAATCTGGGGGATAGATGTTTCGTCTTTTACTGGTCGGTTTATTTGCATTTCAATTTCTGCTGACATCGACAGCATTTGCCCAGGCTCCCAAAGGGGATAAAAAATTCGCAATCCTCGATATCAATAACGTTGATGAAGACTTTCTCTACCAGGGGGAATACTTCGGCCTGATTGGCAATGACTGTTCCTGGTGTGGTGAAGCGGCGCTGGGCCTGCAGGTCGTTGCTCGAGGTGATGGTCAATTTATTGCCTCCCTCTATCATGGTGGACTGCCCGGGAATGGCTGGGACCGCTCGGCACGAGTCGAACTGGCAGGAACACGACAAGGAGATGTGTTATTTCTGACCGGCGGTGATTTTCAGTTACAGGTTTTGCACGGGGGCGTTGTCGATGTGCGGGACAATGCAGGGCATCTGCTGGGACAGTTGCTGAAAACACAGCGTCACAGCATAACACTGGGGGCGACTCCGCCTCCCGGGGCAACTGTACTGTTTGATGGTACTTCCACCGCTATGCTGAAAGACGCCGAAATCACAGAGGAAGGCCTGTTGAAGGAGGGGACCGAATTCAAGCATACCTACCGCAGTTTCCGTCTGCACCTGGAATTTCGCCTGCCTTATATGCCTTATGCTACCGGGCAGGCTCGCAGTAACAGTGGTGTTTATCTGCAGAGCCGCTATGAAGTCCAGATTCTGGATTCGTTCGGACTGGAAGGCGTCGAGAATGAATGTGGTGGTCTTTACAAGCAGAAGCGGGGTGATGTGAATATGTGTTTTCCGCCCCTCAGCTGGCAGACCTATGATATCGCTTTCGTGGCTCCCAAATTCAATGCGGCAGGTGAAAAGATCAAAAATGCTTTCATCACGGTTCTGCTGAATGGTGTGCCCGTCCATCAGGATTACTCGATCATCGCAAAAACCGGCGGGGGTAAGCAGGAAGGTCCCGAACTGTTTCCCATCAAACTGCAGGACCATTCCAACCCGGTACGCTTCCGGAATATCTGGATCGTGGATTTAAGTAACCAGCCGGATCCGGTTTATTGTTCGCCCTGCCAGACGCTGGCCTGCGATCCGTAAGTCAGAAAGCAAAGCGATCTGGGGAAGATTATTCGGACGAACCGATTCAGAACCAGATTTTCCGTTCGCAACTTGCCTTGCTGATGGGAACCGGTACAATAAGATTGCGGCGTCATAAGCTGCAGTCCTGTACGAGTATACGAATAGAATTGACTGTTTGAATTCACTCGAACTATTGTACTTTTCCGGTTTGAAACCAAGGTGGGAAAGGACAGCGCACGGAAAGTCTGTAGGCCTGATGGATTATTCACTCATAGCAGTTCTTGCTTTAGCTGTCGCGTTGATGATGATGGTCGCCGAGATCTTTCTTCCCTCCGGCGGAATCATTGCCGTGCTGGCTTTATCCAGTATTGCAGTCTCTGTCTGGGGGGCCTGGATGGCCTGGTGGGGTTCGAGTCCCGGACTGTGGTGGACTTATATTGCCAGTGTAATTGTGCTGATCCCGACGACACTGGGATTCGCTGTCCGCTTCTTTCCCAATACGGCTTGGGGGAAAAAGGTGATTCACGAAGTCCCCACTCTGGATGAGGTTACAGGGTTCCGCGAAGAAACCGATCATTTACGTTCCTTGATCGGAAAGAGGGGAAAAACACAAACTCTTTTGAACCCCAGCGGGTTTGTACTCGTTAATCATGAGAGACATCACTGCGAAAGCCAGGGGATGATCGTAGACTCGCAGGTGGATGTCGAAATTATTGCCGTGGAAGGCTCCCGGCTGGTCGTCAAAGTTGTCAAACAGCCGGCTGCTGACGAGTCGAAACCGGTAGAGGAATCAGCCGACTCCGATCAGAGAATGACAGATGATTCACTTGATTTTGATGTACCCGAAAATTGAATCTGCAGGGCGTCTCTGGATGCTGAACGTAATTTACTTTACAATATGCAAGTCAAAATGGAGTTCCAGGTTATAATAGTTGGTTTCAGTTGTTGCTGAACATCATCTGGATCTAAATTTTCTTAGGATTGGAAAACAGGAATGAGCACCTTGAATCTTTTCGCTGCTGAAGATATTTCCACAATTACCTGGATTATCGGAGTTGTCGTTTTTCTCGGGGTGTTGGTCTTTTTCGCGGTTTTCGCCCGTTTTGCCGGACTGTGGATTCAGTGCAAAATGACGAATGCCAAGATTTCGTTTCCGAACCTGGTGATGATGACGATTCGAAAAGTGAACCCCACGATCATCGTGCGCAGTAAAATCATGGCAATCCAGGCAGGGGTCACCCGGACGTATGATATCTCAACCCGGGATCTGGAAGCCCATTATCTTGCCGGGGGGAATGTGCCGAATGTGATCCGGGCTTTGATTGCCGCCCAGCGGGCCAAGATTGATCTGGACTGGCAGTCAGCGCAGGCGATTGACCTGGCCGGAAGGGATATTTTGGACGCCGTTCGGACAAGCGTTTATCCCAAGGTCATTGACTGTCCCGATTCGCGGAAGACGAACAGTACGCTGGATGCCGTAGCCGGCGATGGAATTCAGTTGAATGTACGAGCCCGGGTTACCGTGCGGACCAATCTGAAACAGCTGGTTGGTGGAGCAACCGAAGAGACAGTGATCGCACGTGTCGGCCAGGGGATTGTGCAGGCCATCGGTTCCACTGATTCCTACAAAAAGGTTCTGGAAAACCCGGATAAAATAACGCAGATCGTATTGAATGAAGGCTTAGAGAAACAGACGGCTTACACGATTGTTTCGATTGACATTGCTGACATCGATGTCGGCGAAAATATTGGTGCGCGACTGCAGGCCGATCACGCGGAAGCAGAAATGCGGGTTGCGCAGGCCAAGGCAGAACAGCGTCGTGCGGAACAGAAAGCGCGTGAGCAGGAAATGGTGGCGCTCACACAGGAGAACCGGGCCAAGGTGGTGCTGGCAGAAGCCAAAGTTCCCGAGGCCATTGCCAGCGCATTTCGCAGTAAGAAGATGGGTCTGATGGACTATTATGAACTGAAAAACGTTCAGGCCGATACGAAAATGCGGGATGCAATTGCCACGCCCGAGCGGGAAATGTCTCCTGCGAATTAAGACACTCACCGGATGTTTGTGGAATGAAATGGCTTTTCAGACCGGATTTTAAGACAGGACTCAAATGATGGAATTTCCCATACTGGCCGCTGGTGATGATATCGTCGGAGTGATTGTCGGGGTGATTTTTCTGTTGATCAGTGCCGCCAGTGCCATCGGTAATATTGCCAAGGAAAAAAATAAGCCGCAACCAGGCAAGGTCAAAGAAAAAGCTGCCTTGCAGAAAGAACTGGAAAAATTTCTCCAGGAGGCGATGAATCCCCAGGCGGAGAAAAAGGAGAAACCGGCCGAAGTTGATTTCTTCGAAGACGATGTCCAGGCAACAACCACCGTGCAGCAGCAACCTCCCGTCGCCGTGCAGCAACCTCCGGTCAGGCGTCGCCGAAAAAAAGAGAATCTGCAACCCCAGGGGCGGCGGACCCAGCAGGTCAAACAAGTTGTAGAGGAACCCAGGGCTCACATTTCGGCCCGGGAACGCGCAGAGTTGCAGGAAGCAGCCCGTCAGAAGCGACTGGGTGGCTCAATGCGTGAACGAATCGAGAAGCGGCAGAAGAAACATCTTCAAAGCACTATTCACAGCAAGCTCGATGATATCACTGGTCGTCCCCCGTCGGAACTTTTTGGTTCGCGTGAAAGTGAAACGCGAAGTTCATCCGATGGTAAACGAGGCGGAAGCAGGCAACTTCGTGAGTTGCTGCGTGATCGTCAGGCATTCAAGCAGGCGATCATCCTGAACGAAATACTTTCCCCACCTCTGTCCCGTCGCCGTTCCTGATGATGAATCTGACACCGCATATCACTTTGATCTTTTCTGCTACTGCGGCAGCGCTGGAAATATGCAAATGAGTAAAGCAGATTCTCCTCTGAAGGTGTTACTCTTCGCAGGGCCGTTTGAAGTCAGGGGTACTTCGGCTTATACCCTGCGGCTGGCGCAATACACGGCTGCTTATGGAATCGAGACGCAGGTTGTTTGTCCCAATGCGACCAAAGTCGATCCGGGTATGCGGACCAGACTGGATATAAAAGAGTTTCGGAATCTGAATGTTCCCATACTGGGTAATATGATTTTACATCTGGTAAAACAGGAGCTGGAAAAGAAACCACCCGATCTGATCCATATCCAGTCTCGCCATGTTTTACCCCAGGGACAATGGGTGGCCCGCAAACTGAAACGCCCCTTTCTACTCACTGTGAATGACTATCTGCAGAGTGATGAGCGTCTGCGGATTGACATGCGATGGTGCAGGGGAGTGATTACTGTCAGCGAATCGGTCAAAAAAGATCTGATCGCCCGCACCGGCCTGCCCGAAGATTTTGTACTGGTGATTTCCAGTGGCGTGGATGTGCCTGAGCAGTCTCTGCACGTTCCGGTACTGTCTCGGGATCACCAGCCTGTTGTCGGTACAGCGGGGCCGCTGGAAGCCATAAAAGGCCTGCCTTATTTTCTGGGAGCCGCCAGTCGTGTGCTGGAAGTAAATCCCGACGTCCAGTTTCTGGTATCGGGGGCAGGCCCGGAAGAAAGCAATTTGCGTCACCTGGTTCGTGATCTGGAAATTACAGAAAACGTTACCTTTGTGCCTAATCTGTATGACTTTTCGATTTCTCTGGAGGCCATGGATATTTTCTGTCTGGCTTCACTCAGGCAGGGGCTGGGAACGATCATGCTGGAAGCGATGGCATTGGGCAGACCCGTGATCGCGACAGGGGTGGGCGGCATCTATTCTGTCATCCGGGATGGGGAAACAGGGCTGGTGATTCCTCCTTCCAACAGTGAAATCCTGGCGAACAGTATCCTGAAGTTACTGGACGATCCTTTGAAAGCCCGGGCGATGGGAGAATCGGCGCGGGAACTGGTTCGACAGGAATTCCGGGTGGAGACCATGGTTGAGAAAACCGTGGAACAGTATAAACTGGCTTTGCAGACTCCGGTGGGCAGCTGAAACAGGAAACGGTCTGTCACTGCCGGAACAGTGATTCTCCCCTCTCGTTACTGGATACAGGAATGCAAGCAGAAATAATCGCGATTGGCAGTGAACTGACGAATGGGGAAAAACTGGATACGAACAGTCAGTGGCTGAGTACAGAACTGGCAGCGGTCGGCATCTCCACTCATTTTCATACAACAATTGCCGACAATCTGGATGAAATCGTAACGCAGTTTCGCCTTTCCGTGCAGCGTTCTGATCTGATTCTCATTACAGGAGGGCTGGGGCCAACACTGGATGACCTGACCCGGCAGACGCTGGCGGAGTTAACGGGCACTGATCTCGTTCTGGATAAGAAATCAATGGAGATCATTGAGGCCATGTTTCAGAAGCGATCGCGCGAGATGCCCGAGCGGAATCGCATTCAGGCCATGTTTCCCCGTGGCGCAGAACCGATCAAGAATGAACATGGCACTGCTCCGGGAATCTGGATGGAAGTTCCGCGACTCGATGGTAAATCAATCTGTCTGATTGCCGCGATGCCCGGCGTTCCTTCAGAAATGAAGCCTATGTTTTATCAGTCCGTATTACCTCGCGTCACGCGTGGCACGAATATGATCCGCTTTGCACGGATCAACTGTTTTGGAGTGGGGGAGTCGCAGACAGAAGAATTGCTGGGTGATATCACCAGTCGAGGTCGTGATCCGGAAGTGGGAATCACGGCACATGAAGCCACCATTACCCTGCGGATTAAAGCCATGGGGAGTTCTGTTGAGGAGTGTGAGCAGAAGATTGCTGAGACGAATATTCTGATTCAGGAACGACTCGGGGAATATATCTTTGGCTATGAAGACGAAGAGCTGGAGCATGTGGTGATGATGCTGCTCAGTCAGAAACAGCAGACACTGTCAACCTGTGAGTGTGGCACGGGGGGCTTGCTCTCCTATCGTCTGACCGAAGTCAATGGTTCTGCGGACTGGTATACGGGAGGAATTATTTCTCGACTGGAGTCAGTCTGCGAATATTTAGACCCTGGAACCGAACATGCGGCAGTGGAATTCAATGCAGCAGGAGCAGTCCTGATTGCGCAGGTGACGCAGAAAAAATATCAAACGGATTTTGCATTAGCAATTCTGCTTGATCCCCACCAGTCATGGCAGGATGCGAGTCAGGTTCCCCAGGCTTACGTTGCCTTAGCGAATCGAGAATCCGAGTGGGTGGATGAAATCGGACTGACGGTCAATCGGGCGATTGCGAAAAGCCGTGTCACGAAAGCAGCGCTCAATCTGCTGAGACGGAATCTGATTCTAAAGTAGATCGCAGTTTCGCATTGCAGCCATTCTCAGGCAGCATGCAGTTTTCTGGCTTTCTGCGACCATCGAATCCAGTCTGTAATTTCATTGAAGTCAGGCTTCTTTCCGCCACGAATAATCTGCTGTCCTTCGCTGGTTTTGACGAACGATTTTACTTTGCCAAACAATTCCTGCGGTGAAGTCCTGGCGATCTGATCTGGCTCATAAAAGCCACAGGCGACCAGAATCTGTGCATCGTGACCGCGCAGTCCGGGAACACAGCAGACGAGCCTGGTCTGCTTTTTCCAGACGCGAATCGTACGCTCTTTAATGTGAGAAACATTCAACTGATTCGCGATATGTTCCGGGTTACACTCCAGAAAATCATTGACCGTGAAGATCCCCACTTTTTCCAGGCGGACTGCCGTTTTGGGGCCGATAGAGGGAGCCTGCTCCACGGGCATGGAACGATTCAGAAAAAAAGGGGGTGTGTTGGGCTTTGCGTCCCCAGACTCGGTATGCGAACCATCTCTTCGATAATCACGTCGTTCCTGTGGTACCGGGGGTTGAGGTTTCTGTTCGGTGGCAGCAGCTTTCTGCGGGTGAAACTTCCGCGCCTGATGGGCGGATTGAATCCATTGTTGCACGAGCGGCTCGGTGATGAGCATCTCACTGGCTGGCTCAGCGAGGAGACTGGTTTCAATCAGCGACCAGAGTTCCGGGAACGACATGCTGATAACGTCACCTGGTTCTGTGATGCCACACTGAACCAGAAACGCTGCCTGCTGCGGTTTGATTCCCCGAATGCAGGCAGCCAGTCTGGCCTGGCTCTGCCATTCAAAAATCAATCCCGCGGAAATTTCTTCCGGTAACCGTGCAGCCAGTTGTTCTGCAGGTTGAGACAGGAGTTGTGCAATCGAATGAATCCCAGCCTGGTTCAGTTGCTGAATCTGGACCGGAGTGAGAGAGTATAGTTTGTGAACGGGAGAAGACCACTCCAACTGATAAACAGATTCTATGGACGGCGGTGCTTCCAGAACGGCGGTTGAAGACTGGGATGAGGAAGCGTGGTGAAGCTGGAGCTCAGATCCCACAGGCGACTCTGAGATGACCGGAGAGTGCCTTTCGGGGGAGGAATTCTCTTCTGTTGTGAGCCAGACCGGTGGTGTTCCCTGTTCTGCAAATAGACGGGTTAAATGCAGATGGCAGGTGAAGAACAGAATCTGCTGTCCTTTCTTTGCGACCGAAATCAGGGTTTCAATGGCTGCCTGGGTTCGGCTCTGATCGAAGTTGACGAGAACATCATCCAGGACCATGGGAAGTTCCACACCGTTATTGCGGAAACGTTCGACCATTGCCAGTCGGATCGCCAGGAAGAGCTGTTCCCGGGTGCCGCTGCTCAGTTCGCTGACCGTGAGCGTGTGCCCTTCGTTGTCGTCGATTTTAGGATATTGTTCTCCCAGAGGAGTCCAGATATTACAGTATTTCCCATTAGTTAACTGTCTCAGGTAGTCAGATGCAATCGCCAGGGTTTCCGGCTGACTGGTCCGTTCAAATTCTGACTGCAGTTTTTGCAGACCGACGGCAGAAAGCTCAGTTGTAAACCAGTCTGCGCTGGCCTGCCTGATCTGTTCCAGGATCTGCTCGCGCTGAAACCGGAGTTGCACTGCAGTGCGATCGGTTTTGGCGTTTTGATAATCCTGTTTCAGTCGACCCATGTTTTCCGCTGTCGTGACCAGGTCCTGCTCGATGTCTTCCAGTTCCAGATTGAGCATTTCCAGCTGCTCGGCATTTGCTTCGGCATCAAAATTCAACAGGTCTTCTTCCACAATGGCCATTTCCTGTTCCGACTGGCTGGCACGTTCCAGTTCCCGCTGGGCCGTTGCGAGGGTCTTTTCAAGCTGAATCCGCTCCGTCAGCGAGGCGGCTCGTTTCAGAAACTCTTCACGGCTGGCAGCGCCACCCTGAATGAGTAATGTTGAACGCTGATGTTTGGTTTCCTCCAGTTTTAAATTCAGAGAGTCGGCATCCTGACGCAGTCGCTGTTCTTCTTTCATCAGCCTGGCACGTGCTTCACGCTGACTGGAAAGGGTTTCGAGTTCCCGCTCCCACGCGGTCACCTGTTCGAAGGGGGTGACCGAATTCTGCTGACGGCGATTCATCCGCAATCCCAGCTCGTGGATGCGATTGAAATACATGTCAACGAGATCACCCGTGGGTTTGATTTTCTGTTGTGCCTGTTCCAGCTGATTTCGGAAGAGATTGGCCTGTGAAACCTGCTGCCACATCCGGAAAGCGTCATCCACTTTGAGGGTTTCCGTCAGTCCCAGGTGCTTCAGACATTCACACCACTCATGCCGTTTGCTGCTGAAGTTACGCTGGATTTCCTGGGACCGGTTTCGCAGTTTGACCAGTAACTGACGTGTTTTCTGGGCGCGCTCCTGGGCAATTTTCAACTGTTCCAGTTCCGCAATTTTGAACGCGAGTTCATGCAACAGATCGGTACGAAGAATATTTTCATCATTGAAGTTCAACGCGGGGATTGTCTCTCGCTGACGATGACTGCTGAGGGAGTGTCCTTCCGAGAGCGATTTCAGTGCGAAGTATTCATCTTCGAGGATGCGGTCGATTTCCTGGCGTGTCTCGCGCAGGTGGACGTCGAGCGCCCAGCTTTCATCCTGCAGTTCTTCTGCCTGATCCTGCACATCGATTTCAAAATGTTTTTTGATGGCCCAGGTGATTCCTCCCAGAAAGAGACCACTCAGGCAGAAAATCAGCCCCACCAGTTTCGCATCGGAAACACCCCGCCAGAAACCGGCGAGAACCAGGAACGCCCCGGCCAGAGCGAAGCCGAACAGCGTTTTCTTTGCCCAGCCGGGCAGTCGTGAGTTGGTCTGCAGGCGTTCCAGTTGTTCCTTGACTGCTTCCTGGCGAATGACAAATTCCGATTCTCTTACCCGTAACTGGCTGAGCCGTTCGAGATGCTTCATGCGTTCCCGGGCACGCTTGAGTTCGGCTTCGATCGAGTGGCCGTTAAGAAGCCGTGAAGACTGTTCCTGCAGGCTGGCCAGGGTCTGCTGATATTTTCGTGAGACTTTTTTGTAGCGACGGTGTGCATTTTTTCGCTTCGTCCCGGCCACGCGATATTCGCGTGCGGCTTCGATCAGTCGTTGGTTGTGATCGGGCGTGGTTTTAATATGTGTTAAATGCCTGATGTTCTGATTCTGACTCAGGTAGTTCTGCAGTATCGATTCCAGTTCCTGTGCGCTGGCAATTCCGGATTTGTGCTGATGCTCGAGATCGGTCATCCAGGGTTGCTGTTCAACCAGACTCTGGATACTGGGCGCAAAATTTAACAATTCATTGTCAAGTTCTGCCTGTTCGATCTGTTTGCGGAGACCACTGAGTTCTGCTTTGAGCTCGATCCGTTTGGCTTCCACCTGCTTGATTTCCTGGTCATATTCATTGAGCAGACTCACGCCATCTTTCGGGAACTCGGCGACAACAGGCAATCGCTTCAACTGCTGTTGCAGGTCTTGCACTTCCTGCCATGGTTTCCAGACACGATCCAGGAAACGATGCCCCCGGATCTGGTACTGGAGACCTGATTT
The DNA here is from genome assembly GCF_963972345.1 of uncultured Gimesia sp. NCBI lineage: Bacteria > Pseudomonadati > Planctomycetota > Planctomycetia > Planctomycetales > Planctomycetaceae > Gimesia > uncultured Gimesia sp. The sequence continues at coordinate 19,424 of NZ_CAXAVM010000016.1, forward strand.
TCGCTTTTTCAGACTGTCCGATTCAGATCGGACTTTCTGCAGCTCATTCGAGAGATTGAAAAAACGTTGCGACTGCTGTTTCAGATCCGACAGTTTTGCATTGGTTTCTTCCAGTTGCTGATACAGTTCCGGGAGTTTTCCTGATTTGTTATCGCGGCTTAACAGTGACTGTCGGGACTGGCTGACCTGTTTTGCAGCATCCAGAATCGCCTGCCCTTCCGGTCCGAGTGTCAAACCATAAATATGTTGAGCAACCTGATCACCGTGCAGGGTTCCCAGTTCCTGCAGTTCGTTCAACCCGATGGCAAACACATTTTCATAAACGCTTTCGTTTACCCCTGATTGAAGTGAGGTCAGCAGGTCTGCTCCAGAGATTCCCCTGGTCTGGCTCTGAAAAGAAAAATGGCCTCGACCTTTCGCAGTGGTTTGTCTCTGGATTTCGTAAAACTGTCCCTGATGACGAATGTCCAACAACGCAGACCAGGGGACCGCATCGGGAACGCGTGAATGTTCGCGCAATTCGTCGGATTGAAAACCGTAGAGGATACCGCGAATCATGCGCATCAGAGTCGATTTACCCGTTTCGTTCGGGCCGTAGAACACATTGATTCCTGGATCGAGTGAAGCAAGATTCAGGTCCTGCCAGTTCCCAAACTGGCTTACATGGATTCTGGTAATTTTCATACGTGTACTTCCTCGTCCGATGAAACATCAAGCCATGTTTGTCCATTGTGGATGGCTGCATTGATGATCTGCCGATCGTCAAGCTGTGCGGTGACCGAATTCAGACGCTGCAACCAGCTTTGATCCAGGTGAGTGGCTTGTGTGAGTAACTGTTGGAGCGGGTGTTCTGACTCTGACTGGAACGTATTGAGTTGAGTCTGAAACAGTTGCGATAAAGTAGAACCTGTTCCTGGCAATTCACTGTTTTTCGCCTGCAGATAAAACGATTGTTCTATGCCAACCGGAAGTCTCTCTTTGACGACCAGTGCCAGTTCATTGCTCAGGCTGCCCTGATGTTTGAAGTTTCTGAGCGAATCAAACAGTTCACCCGATCCCTGTAACTGCCAGCGCACCATCCATAATTTCTCATGGCTCCCCTTTTGATGGGACAGGAGCGATTCCTGCATGAGATGAATCAGATGAGAACGAGATGTTTCCGGCTGAAGTTGCAGTTTCAGAACGAGCCAGCGGACGGACGCCAGTCGCAGTGTTCGCTGTTCGAGTTGTGGTTCTGTGCCCACTGTTACCAGGGTGACTCCGTTTTGTTCATGCTCGCCGAAGTTGAGTCCCTGTGCTGTACCCGGGTGGTGTGCGACCCCCGGATGCATTTCGAATGTATGTCTTTGTGTGCCTTTGCAGAGCGCCAGGTAGTCCACAGAAACATCGTTGGATTCTTCCGACTGCCATTCCGCAGGCAGATACTCATCGGACAGAGAAAGTGGAATAGCCTGTGTTAATTCGCCGGCGGTATCAGAGTGATCTGTAGGCAGATTTGCTGCGATCAATCCGATCGAGAGGGCGCGTTCCTCCTGTTTGTTAAACAGTTGATTGCGTTGATTCAGTTTAAGTGGCTGTGAATATTTGCGGTGCGCCGACCCCAGGATCTGCAGGGTGGCAATCGTTTCGTTTTCACGGAGGATATCGATCACATCACGGTCCTGCGGGGAAAGGAATGTGATGTTGGCAGGCCAGTTGTATTGCAGATCCCAGGCACTCAAAGGATCGTGTTGTCCGGGAACGATAAAAACCTGAATCTGATCCGCAGCCAGTTTTTGAAAGCCTTCGATTAATGCGATGCGGGCACGAATGCTGAAATCATCGGCAATAAAGGAGTTACCGCTCAGAAGCAGAAAATCAATTTCATATTCCCGGCAGGCTTCAATCAGATGGGAAAACGTTTCGAGCGTACAATCTTCGAGGATTGTTTGAGACTCGTGAGAAACTGCGCCTACCCCTTGCGCCTGATGGTCCAGTCGCAGATTACTGGCATGGATAAACCGGGTTGGTACAAATGGCATGGCAGACTCCTTTCCGCCGCTCAACCTGCTGACGTCTATTGTTCCACAATGTGGCCAGTGATGCAGGTGGCAGTGATGCTTTTTAAGAATTTCAATTTTGTCTGGAAGTGTACTTCACTCCGCACTTTAAGAAAAGTGGAGTCTGCGGAAAAAGTCCCTGTAACAAGGTTGATATTTCAGATGACAGGGACATCCCGTACAGCAGAACGGGTCCTAATTTCCCAGCCAGAACTTCACATCCGGGTCATGGTAGGTGTCAACCAGTGCGTGTGAGACTGTGGTGACTAACTCCTGACGTTTGACTGGCTTAGACAGGACTTCATAGGCCTTCGCTTCGGACGCATCCTGTCGCAATTCATCAGTCGCATCGGCGGTGATTAAAATACAGGGAAGCATCGCGTTGATCTGTTTCATCAGACGCATGGCTTCCAGGCCGGTAAGAATGTCCATATGCATGTCGAGCAGCACAATGTCGACGGAAATCTGTTCGACCAGTTCAACGGCTTCCTCTCCTGATTCAGCCTCAAACAGTCTGAAATAGGGGGCCAGCACTTCCTTGAGCACGGCGCGAAACCCGGAATCATCATCGGCAATCAAGAGCTGATAAGGAGCCTGTGATCTGGCAATAACCATATGACATCTCACCAAATAATCCGGAAGGTCGCCGCCACAGCGGACATTTATGATAACCTTAGTTCGAAAAGGGAATCCTGCAAATAGCGTTTTATGTACTTCAGGTTAAGCAAATCAGATACCATTGTCATGAAGAAAAATGATTCTGGCTATAAGTCTAATTATATTTATTAGATAGGGCTGTTGGAAATTATCGGAGAGCAGTAAGTAACCGTAATGATTCGGTAGATTCTTCCTGAAATCGCTGTCAAATAGGCAGAAAACTCAATCCCAGTGGGGGGCAGGGGGGGCAGAGCAACACAGTCTGGAACGCATCACAGTAAAGCATTGCATCCCTTAAATTAAGAGGCTTGGTCCAGATGCTCTTCGAGACGCTACTTTTAAACGGGCACAGTCTAAAGACTTTTTCTACAGCCGAATTGTAGTCCGGGATGAATCGGCTCAGGCGGACCGCTTACTGGGGAGAAAGTCGGCAGGAGCATTCAAAGTCTCTGGAAATGTATGTTCTTCTACCTGGGAACTGGTTTCTACCATTTGTGAAAAAAAGTCGAGGGCTGCCGAGTCAAATCTTTCCAGTTGAGCAAAACGCCCCGCATTGTGAATCGCCCCTGGTAAAGAGCAGACGGTAATGTGAGCATTGCGGATCCGTTTCACGATCAAATCGGTCATTCGGGGAACAACACTCTGATCTTTTTCCCCAGTGAAAAACAGCAGGTTTCGCTGCTTCAGTGCTTTGAGTCGCGATTTCAGATTGATGTATCGACAACCCTGCCTGCGTTGTGAATACCAGATCATGATTCGAAAGGCACGGATTACTTCTGAAGTGGGTACGATTTGAATAAACAATCGCGGCAGGAAACGTTCTCCCCAGCGAATCGCATGATCCAGAAAGAGTTCTTCATTCAGGAAGGCGCCTTCACAGGCTACGAACTGGATTTCAGGCGATTGTGCAGCAACACCGAGTACCGTTCCTGCTCCGCGGCTCATGCCCAGAAGCCCCAGTGGCAACGGAGAAAGTTCGGGTTGGGTACGCAGGAAGTCGATGGCCGCTCGGGCATCAGTGAGCTCATGTTGTGAGAGCCAGTGTATGGACTGGTAGCGGGGGTCAGAATCGCTTTCGCCATGGTTACGGAAGTCAAATGAAAAGACCGCAAAACCTGCTTCGAGCAGTCCGCGACATTGAAAGAGCGCGATTCGTCCTGTGGATTTAAAGGGATGGCAGAAGAGTATCACGCCCCTGGGTGGAGTTCCTGCCGGCGCTGCAATGAAACCATGAAGTGTCAGACCGTCCTTTGTGGGAAACGTGATATCTCTGATCTGAATACGCGCGTCGTTTTCCGGAAGTTGTGCGAGTGTACCAATCAGATTGAATCGATCAGGCATCGGCGCAAACAACACTGGATAAGCGGCGCGCATGATGCAGTACTGGACTATGATTTCAACTGAGATTGCGATCAAAACGCACCAAAGCAACCAACTCACTGCTGTCTCCCTGGTGGTAACAGAACCTGACTGCTTCACAAGCAGGCTCTGTATTCAGATAAGGTTGTAGACTCTTGAATCCGGGATCATCGACGATACTGACGTCTTGCGTAAATCTCCTTTGAGGTTACACATGCGTAGTTTACCCGGTTCAGCTGTGAGCGCCTTGATCAATTTCGCGGGTCCGGGCTGATCTTGGCAAAAAAATCAGAATTTGCCGGAACCCCAATTTAAACGAGATGAGGAAACTCAAATCGATTGAGTGTCCTCAAAGTCAGTTAAAGAAACGGTGGTACCATCATCCGCATTGGATACGAAGTATATCAGTGCATTTCCTGCTGGATTGACTCTTTAACAACTTAGCTGAGCGCAGCTTTATAACTCTCAGGCCCGGTATGACACATTGTCCGGTATGCTCGGCATACTCTCTGGCGTACCCGCTTGAGATGGTTCACCCGTCATTTCAGGATTGATAGACCATCAGTCTTTGAATTCCGAGAAAATCAAGGCAATGTTCTGTCCGCCAAATCCAAAGCTGTTCGACAGGGTTGTCGTCACTTTTTTCTGACGTGCTTCATTGGGAATATAATCCAGGTCACAATCAGGATCGGGCGTTTCGTAATTAATGGTTGGCGGGATGACATTATCACGGATCGCCATCAGGCAGGTGATGGCTTCGACACTACCCGCTGCGGCAATCAGGTGTCCCATCATGCTTTTGATGCTGGAGACAGGAGTCTTATAGGCGGCTTCTCCCAGTGCCCCTTTGATGGCTTTCGTTTCCACGCGATCGTTAACCGCGGTACTGGTTCCGTGGGCATTGATATAATGGATCTCATCCTGATTGATCTGCGCGTGATTCATCGCCATCTTAATGCACTTGATGGCGCCGCGTCCCTCGGGGTGAATGTCGGTCACACGGTAAGCGTCGGCAGTGGATCCGTAACCAACCAGTTCGCCATAAATTTTCGCACCACGTTTCTGCGCCCGTTCCAGGTCTTCCAGAATCATCATGCCTGCCCCTTCGCCGAGCACAAATCCATCCCGATTACGATCAAAGGGACGCGATGATTTCGCCGGATTTTCGTTGTGGGTTGAAAGGGCTGTCAGCAGGCTGAAACCTGTAACGCCGAAAGGATGAATCATGCTGTGTGCTCCACCTGAGAGCATGATATCGACATCACCACGACGAATCAGTTCTGATGCTTCGCCAATTGCCTGACTGGAAGCGGCACAGGCAGTCAGACAGTTCAGGTTTGGGCCTTGTGCATTGAACAGGCTGGCCAGGTGGCCGGCAGCCATGTTGGGTTCCTGTTCCAGTTCGAAGCGCGGGTTGAGCTGCTCCAGCCCGACCTTGGTGAATTTTTCCAGATCTACTTGCCCATCGTTCTGAGCCTGGGCAATGATCTTCATGAATGTATAGAAGTCCTGTTGTCCTTCGCCGGCTCCCAGGTAAACACCAAAGGTGGCGGGATCAAAGTCATCATCCAGAATCCCCGAGTCTTTGACTGCCTGGGTAGCGGCACCGATGGCATAACGGATATTGCGGCCTGAATGCTCAAAGCGATCCAGATTGTCGACATAGTCTTCCAGATGGAAGTCGTGGACTTCGGCAGCAAAACGAGTCGGAAAATTCGAAGCATCGAAATGCGTGATATTGGAAATACCACATTTGGATTCCTGAAGTGCTTTCCAGGTATCTTCCACGGTTTTTCCCAGGGGAGTAATAGCGCCAATTCCAGTGATCACAACGCGGCGGTTCATAGCTTCGAACTCTTGTTATAAAATTGATTTTGTAACAGCAGACAAATCTCAGAGCCAGAAGAACTGTTCAAATGTGATTTGCCGCCAGTTTAAGTCTGCGTTTTTTGAATACCTGAATTATTATTGTAGTTCAATTTGAATCAAGGCATCTATAGCAAGCTTTCAAAAATCGCTGTCTCATCCCTGATCTTCGCCGGTTCCGGCTTTACCAACATCCAGAATTCCCAGCAGATTCATCGAAAAGACGAAGTTTTTCTGGTCGATGGCTCCAAATTCCGAATCACTCTGATCGAGGTGGACAAATATGATACTTCCCTCTGCGACCAGGCGGTCCCCGACCATCGCTGTCACATCGACAGCGCCTCCTTCTTCGCCGGAATTGGTGATTTTCGCCGTGTAAATCAGCTGGTCACCCGGGCAGGCCCAGCTGTGAAAAGTCATCTGGGGGACTTTGGCCAGAATGACGATGTGTTCAAAATCGTTGATCTCTCCCAGCAGTATGCCGCCGGTCTGTGCCAGTCCCTCTATCATCAGGGAACCAGGCATGACAGGAAAACCGGGGAAGTGGTCGTGCAGATGCTCTTCTGCCAGTGTCACGTTTTTCACACTTTTGGCGTAAGAACCGCTTTCAAATTCAATAAAGCGATCAATCCAGAACCATCGCATTTTGAAACACCTTTTCGTTCGTAATTTGAATCCCCAGTGAACTCAAGCGAGTAAACTGGCGGCGCAGATCAGAAGCCAGGCAGGAACAAAGCTGCACAGCTCACGTTGATGAGCTGTGTCAGCTGTTGTTTCTCTCTGTCTGGTTCAGCGAATCTGTCGATTAAGCCAGTCGTGCTTCGAGGAAGTTAACCAGCATGTCAACCGTAAACAGATCCTGCATGTTTTCGACTTTAGGGTCGTCTGCGAAGGAATCGATGTCGGCATGTGGCATCTTGGTGCGAAGTTCTGCGATACCAGCTTCTGTGAATACACCGTCTTTGACAAAACCTGAATCGGAGGAAGCGATATTTTCCGGAAACAGTTCACCACGGGGAATTTTGATATCGAACGCTTTTTCCAGACGGAACGCGATATCAAGGAAGTCGATCGATTCAGCACCCAGGTCACCCATGAGGGTGGCTTCTGGCACTACTTCATCATCATCCAGTCCGAGCGCATCAACCAGTGTCTCACGAACGGAATCGAAGATTTCATCTCTAGTAGGCATTTCATTACTCCTTGGTTTCGACCTGATGGCCGATAAGTCCCGCCGACCCAGCCTGATTTAAAACTATTCGGCGAGAAGAATAGTTCTGACAGTTCTCGTGATACGGTAAGTAGAATTGACCCAATTCAAAGTCTACCGATCACACTTTACATAAAATGTATTTTTCAAAACGACGACAAGTCGCTTCGAATTTAACATACTTAAATTCCACCTAATGTTAAGCCGCCGTCCACAGCCAGTGTCTGGCCTGTGACATAGGAAGATTCTTCCGTGGCAAAGAATAATACTGCATTCGAAATATCTTCAGGAAGCCCCAGACGACGCGAAGGGATATGTTTTTTGATCTGATCGCCGGCAGCATTCCGCACATCGACGGTCATGTCCGTTTCAATAAATCCGGGGGCAACGGCATTCACGGTCACGCCGCGTTTGGCCAGTTCGGTTGCCAGGCAACGCGTGAAGCCAATGATTCCCCCTTTACTGGCTGCATAATTGGTCTGGCCTGAGTTCCCGAAGTGAGCTGCGACACTCGACATGTTAATAATCCGGCCATAGCGTTTTGACATCATCGGACGCGTGACTGCCTGGCAGAAGTTGAAAACACTGGTCAGGTTGGTGTCGATGACGGCCTGCCAGTCTTCGGCGGACATGGTTGCCAGCAGACCATCCCGGATAATACCGGCGTTGTTGACCAGAATGTCAATTTTTTCCCACTTTTCCATGACCTGCTCGACGACGGCATCTGCTTCCGCTTTACTGGCGACATCTGCCTGAATGGCAAATGCTTCGCAGTTTTCCTCTGCGAGTTCTTTCACAATCTGTTCTGCAGCTTCCGCACTGGAACGATACACAAAGGCAACCTTCGCCCCTTCACGGGCCAGTGCTTGCACAACGGCTTTTCCAATACCGCGGCTGCCACCGGTTACCAACGCTACTCTTCCTTCCAGTTTCATTCCTGTATCCAATCTAGATTTCTATTTTAAGTTCGTAATTACTGTGTAAGTCTTTTTACTCATGCAGACCGGCCTTGTTCAGGAATCGGTTTGCCTGTCGGGATTCCAGAGCTGTCGAAACTGTGTCTGCAGATCCTGAATGCGTGCCGCATCAGTTTCAGCCATCGATGCGTTCTTTTCACCCAGGTTAAACTGTTCCAGGACGATCCGACCACTGACGGCTGCTTCACCTTCCACCTGGCTGGATGCTTTCAGCGTGCACAGATTGTCTTCCCATTTCTGAATACTCAGGGAGACACGCAGCTGTTTACCAGGTGTGACGAAACTGTTAAACCGAATGGCTTTGGTCTGCTTCAGCAGAATGGTGCTGTATTGAAAGTCGTTAGTATACCGCATCAGCCAGGCGCCGGCCTGTACGATCGATTCCACCATTAATACTCCCGGCATCACGGCGAAGCCCGGAAAATGGTCCTGAAGATATTCTTCTGAGAGAGAAAGGTTTTTGACAGCCGTAATCGACTTCCCTTTCTCCATTTCTAATATTTGATCGACGAGCGAAAAACGCATGCCTGTATAATCTCGCTACCTGTCTGGAAGAGGCTGTAATCAGGTTAACCGGTGATCAAGAACTTTTGCTGGCAGATCAGGTTCTCAAATTTTCTGGCGGAGGTCAAACCGGTTTAATACAGAAACCTCTATCGATGATCGAATCGACTAAACTTCATTCGATTCTTAAGAGTCATTGGAAACGTGGCAGTATAATTGCCCGATACCCGTTTCTCAAGCTAGTGGCGCGGCTGTCCATCCTGAAATCACGCGAATTTTCCACGATTTCAGTGAAAATGAAGTAAGCTTATATATTACAGCAGTTTATGGCTTCTGAGGGTGGTTAAGTTATCCAAGACAGACAGAGTTGCAGAAACGATCTTAAGCCAATCGTCGTCGTGAAAGCCTGATTTTGAAGTATCTTTTTGACAGCCATTCATTTCTGACATAGCTTTGAACAGTGGTTTTTGCAGTTTCCTGACTCGGGAGACTGTGTTTATGAATACATCGATTTCCTGACGACAGGCTTGATTATATGAATATGGTACTTGATACACGGGCAGCAGAAGAGATTTCTCAACAAACCCGGAAGGCGCCTGGCATTTCTACTGAAACTCATTCCATTTCCTTTAAAAAGTGCCGACAACGATCTGGGCACTCCTTGAGGGTTCGTAGATCAGTATCGGGGTGTACCTGGAATTCCGTGCTGAATAAGGTTCGATCAGCCACAAACTCAGGTCAGAACTCAACAAATGAAACTGAGTCGATCGATCAATCTGGTGTGCAGGCCGGAGCATTTGATCGACGTGCCTACCCCCGACACACCAGTGATGCCATTGTTCTGGCTCTCAGTAAAGATGATCATCGACCTCTCGCCACAGGTTCTCATCCTGCTCAAAAGGGTTATGCCATAAACGTCAGCCAGAATGGGATCTCCTTTGCTTCCCGTTCCGCCTTTCAGCTGCGAGATGAGTTGCAGTTGACGATCGAAGATACAAGTCTCAACTTTACACTGAATGTTGCCGCTGCCGTGGTGCGTTCGACGGCTCTGGATCAGGAGTTCTGGCGCATCGACTGCAAATTGCAGAGTCCACTTTCAAACGAGCAGGTGGCCCATTTAAAAGAGTACGCCCCTTCCTGTTATGTAGGGTAATGTCTTATCAGGCTCAGATCTGGCCTGTATCATTTCCTGAATTGGGCTGTATGTTCGTTGGCGTGCGTCTGACATTGATAACAGGATATTCAGGATTGATGGACGAGTCGTCAATCAGTTTCCCTGCGGGGGGACGCCCAGCGACTTTCCGCCATCAATGCGGATGGCGGTTCCCGTTACCATTACAGCATCTTTGCTGGCGAGATAGCAGATCGCGGAAGCCACTTCCCGGGGACTGATCATGCGCTTATTGGCAGCAGCGATGGGACTGGCACGAATCATGGATTGAGTCAATCCCTCCGGATCTGTGGCGCTGGCGATATCCGCATTCATCATCCCGGTTTCTCCCACTGGTCCCGGGCAGACACAGTTGATGCGAATGTTGTCTTTACCGTGGCAGAGTCCCAGGCTTTCCGTTAAAGCGACTACCGCATGTTTGCTGATCGAATAAACCGGGTCATGGGCGCGGGGCAGGAGACCGGCGTTACTGGCAGTGTTGACGATGGTGCCTCCTCCGGTAGCAAGCATGTTGCGGATCGCATGTTTGCACCCGAGAAAAGTCCCTTTCAGATTTGTGTCTATACAGGCGTCCCACTCTGCTTCCGTGACCTGATGAATCGGTTTAACCATTCCAATGCCTGCGTTATTAACCAGGATATCGATTCGGCCATGTTGCTGGACGGCCTGTTCGATTAATTTCTGAACGTCTGATTCCTGACGCACATCACATTTCACTGCCGTGATACCCAGCCGTGAGAATGTTTCCTGATTCTCAGGCAGGTGGTTCAAGTCGCCCGCGAAGACATGGGCGCCTGCTTCAGCCATCATAATTGCCGTGGCACGGCCGATGCCATTGCCGGCCCCGGTGATAACCACAATCTGATTCTCAAACTGATATTGATTCTGCATCAACTTCTTTTCTATTTTCAGGGGTTGGGTAGAGAGAAAAGTGTGTAATTCTGTATATTTTTTGTGAGCGGATCAAATCTGCGAGGAGTGATTTAACGGATATTCCGAATATACAATACAGGTTTATCTATAAGTTGAACAAATTCAGGTGGTTACACCGATTGAACGATTACAGGAATTCGGGCGGATACATACGGAATCGTTGATATTATCATTGGAAAATCTTTGAAATCGGGTATCCTATAGTCAGCTGATTCCAATAAAATAGAGATATTGCTCAGAGACTTGCGAATGTTTTCGCTCTAGAGTCGGTTAATACAGTAGCGAAGCAGTCTTTATTTCGCAATTTGTCCTGATGGTCTGAATTGTATTATGAGGCCTGACAGACTGTTCGTTCTATCATTTTTAATATAGTGGAGAACAAGATAATGCGTCGTTTTTCTAAACAACTCAGTGTTGTTTTTACCATGTTGATCTGTGCCGGCAGCGGGGTATCCATGGCGGATGCCGCTCCTCCGGAAAGCAGAACCAAGGCATTTTCTACAGGCGCATTCGATCCCTTTATTGACTATATCAATGGACGCATTCGTCAGGGATGGGAAGATAACGAAGTAGAACCCTCTGCGGTTGCCTCTGATGAAGAATGGTTGCGTCGAGTTCATCTTGATTTGATCGGTCAAATTCCTTCCGCAGAAATGGTAGAGCAATTCAGTAAAGATCGTGATCCTGCCAAGCGATCCAAGATGATCGATAAACTGCTGGAAGATCCCGCATACGTACAGAACTTTACGAATGTGTGGACAAACCTGCTCATTGGTCGCCGTACTCCTCGACGGGTGAGTCGCAATGGAATGCAAAAGTTTCTGCGGGAGGCTTTTGCAAAGAACCGACCCTGGGATGAAATCGTTCAGGATCTGGTGACTGCAGAAGGGCACTTTGAAGAAAACGGTGCTGTGAACTATCTGCTGGCACAGATGCAGAATAATGATGAAGCCGTGCAGGTGACAGCTGCCACGACACGCCTGTTTCTCGGGATTCAGGTGCAATGTACCCAGTGCCATAACCACCCGTTCAATGACTGGAAGCAGAATCAGTTCTGGGAATACAACAGTTTCTTCCGTCAGATGCGTCCTGTAAACCATCGCAAGACGGATCCTAAAACCGGTCGACAGATTGATGATTATTCCGAAATCGTAGCGACGGGATTTAACGGACCTGTCTACTACGAAAAACGTTCTGGTCTGATGCAGGTTGCCTACCCGATCTTTGAAGATCAAAAAGTCGATCCTCAAAGTGGCGTCGAACGTCGAAAAGAATTTTCCAGGCTGATCGTGCAGGGGGAGAAACCTCTGATTGCGACAGCGATTGTCAACCGGATGTGGGGCTATTTTATGGGATATGGCTTCACCCGACCCGTGGATGATATGGGGCCCCACAATCCCGCCTCACATCCTGAACTGTTAAATAAGATGGCTGAAGAGTTCGTTAAGAAAGACTATGACCTTAAACAGCTGGCACGCTGGATCTGTAACTCGGAAGCTTACAATCTGACCAGTCAGTTCAGTCGCAATAACGAAATTGACAGTCCTGAGCGAGGAGAAACCCCTCTCTTCTCGCATATGTATATCAAGAATATGACAGCTGAGCAGCTTTATGATTCGCTGATCGTGGCGACGGGTGCTCATAAATCCGGGCAGTCAAACTGGGAGCGGGCTGAAGAACAGCGGCGTCAGTGGATGGGCCAGTTTATGGTGGCCTTTGATAATGATTCCGGTGATGACTCAACGACGTTCAATGGAACGATTCCCCAGGCACTGATGATGATGAATGGTGATTTGACCAAAAACGCGATCAGTGCAGATCGTGGGAGTTATTTAAATCAACTGTTAACTGAGAAAGGAAACGACCAGGTCAAGATCCGTAAAATGTTCCTTTCCACACTCAGCCGTTATCCTGATCGTCGGGAAATCAACAGCGCACAGCGTCTGATTTCCGGGACACCCAATAAACTGGCTGCTTATCAGGACCTGTACTGGGCTCTGTTGAACTCCAACGAGTTTGTATTCAATCATTAAATCTGTCGTTGACATAGATTAAGCTTAAACACAACCTTTATCACAAAATCAACCAAAAGAGGCCTTAACCATGACTATCCTGAACCCTTACGGAATGACGCGTCGTCACTTTATGCAGCATGTCGCCGGAGCTGCGACTGCGATCCCAACGATGCACTTTCTGTCTCATCTGGAAGCGAATGCCAGCCAGGTGAAAAAGCAGCAGAAAGCCTGCATCCTGATCTGGATGGCCGGTGGACCTCCTACGATTGATATCTGGGACCTGAAGCCCGGTTCAAAAAATGGTGGTGAGTTCAAGCCCATCAGCACCAAGGGTGACATGCAGATTTCAGAACATATGCCTAAGACGGCACAGGTGATGGACAACCTCTCGCTGATTCGCTCCATGAGTACTCGTGAAGCGGACCACGCCCGTGGTACTTATTATATGCACTCGGCATACGTGCCTAACCCCACCGTTGTGCATCCCACATTTGGTTCGGTTGTCAGTTATGAACTGGGCGCTCGCCGCAAAGAACTGGATATCCCCTCTTTCATTTCGATCGGCGGCAGCCGCGGAAGTGCGGGATTTCTGGGTATGTCCCATTCCCCGTTTGTCGTTTCCAGTGATGGAACGATTCAGAATGCTGAAATCAATATGGCAGAACAGCAGCGACTGGGACAACGTCTCGATATGCTGCAGGTGCTGGAATCTGGTTTCATCAATTCCAAACGAGGTGAATCTGCCAACTCCCATAAAGACATCTACAAGAAGGCTGTCAATCTGATGACATCCAAGCAGATGGAAGCATTCAAGGTCGATCAGGAGCCTGCTGCTTTAAAAGATGCCTATGGAACCGGTAACTTCGGACAAGGGTTGCTGCTGGCACGTCGTCTGGTAGAAGTGGGAGTCCCCTTTGTGGAAGTCTCTGCTTCTGTCGGAAGCTGGGATTTGCATCAGGGCGTATTCAATTCCCTGAAAGATCAGAACCTGCCCCAGTTGGACATGGGTATTGCTGCTCTGGTTCAAGACTTGAAACAGCGTGCGATGCTCGACGATGTCACGATTGTCTGTATGGGTGAATTCGGCCGCACACCACGAATCAACCAGAACGTGGGCCGTGACCACTGGGCTGCCAGCTGGACTGCCATGGTGGGTGGTGGCGGACTGAAGAACGGTCAGGCTGTTGGTAAAACCGATGCCGATGGAATTGGAATCGAAGGGAAGAGCTACCTGCCGGGTGACCTCTGGGCAACCGTTGCTCACTCCCTGGGGATTCCTCTGGACATCGTGCATACTTCAAAACGCGGTCGTCCCATGAAGCTGGCCAACGGTGGAACTCCCATTAAAGAACTGATTGGTTAATTGATTCGACCGTAAACGAAAGACAATTTTTGGAGCCAGAAAACAGCGGATGCTCAAACCGGGGCTTCCGCTGTTTTACTCTCGGCTGCAGACAGGTTAACTCAATCTGCATTGAAGTAATGAATTGGAACAACATTGACAAGTTCGACTGATCAACCTGTGTTTCCGGAAACGGCTTCGGAACAGGGCCGTGAATTTATTGCCTTGTTTACGAAGTACCAGCGACGGATTTATCTGTATGTTCTCTCGATGGTCCCCTATCCATCAGAGGCCGAAGAGATCTTGCAGAATACGAATCTGATTATCTGGAAAAAAGCGCAGCAGTTTGAAGTGGGAACCAATTTTTTTGCCTGGGCGTGTCAGATTGCACATTATGAGATCCTGAAATTCCGGAAAAAAAAGGGGAGAGATAAGCATCAGTTTAGTGATGAATTCGTCTCCCAGGTCGCCGAAGCAGTCCGTGAAAATCAGGATGTCTTTGAATTACGACGGACAGCATTAACCCACTGCCTCGGTAAATTGCGAAAGAAAGATCGTGAGTTGATTCAAAGGCGTTACCAGGGAGACAACCAGGGGAAAGACCTGGCCGACGATCTGGGGCGTCCGGCCAATTCCGTGTATCAGTCACTGGGACGTGTCAGACGTACTTTATTTGAATGTATTAACCGTTATATCGCTTCCGAGTCTTATAGTCATGAGTAAGAGAGAAGTCCAATTAGCTGAGCTGTCCCTGCTGATGGAAGCATTGTGCGAAGAAAGTCTTACGCCTGCGGAGCAGACGCGCCTCGAAGAAATTGTATTGTCTGACCCCGAGGCAATGCAGTTCTATTTGAACTATTCTCACCTGCATGGCACACTCCACTGGGATCAGGCGCAAGGGGCAGAAGAAGCGATTCCCGAAGCGAGTCCCGTTTCGGAAACTGAGTTGACAGTAACTTCCCCCTCTGTATCCCCTGGGCGCAGAAAGTATCTGGTACCCGGACTGACAACCGCGTGTGCACTGGGATTAATTGTGCTCTTTGGGGCTGCCTGGTTTCGACAGCCACATCAATCGGTCGAGGTAGCGGATCCGGCTGATCAGAGGGAATCAGTAACTTCTGGTAATGTAGTGGATGCGCGACAGGCTACACAGAAAAATTCCACCCGCTCCCTTAAGATCGAAGCCTCGCAGCATCCCATGTTGCAGGCTCAGCAAAGCGATCGTCTGAAATCGGCAGGGAATCAGCCACTGGTTGCCGTAAAGCCGGAACAGCTGCCCCCCGCGCCGGTACTGCCTGCATCGGCCTCGGATGACGCCATTGTGATGTATATCAATCATCGCATTCAGGATGGGTGGAAGGCAGCGAATATCGAGCCTTCTCCTTTTGCGACGGACGAAGAATGGATCAGACGCGTCTATCTGGATGTCATCGGTCGCATTCCCACGACTGCGGAAGCAGAACAGTTTTTGAAATCGACTCAAGCCGATAAGCATCAGAAGCTGGTCCAGAAATTGACAGCTAATCCGAGTTACGTAACGAACTGGTCGACCATCTGGACACGCCTGTTAATCGGCCGCACGACAACACGCGATATCAATCGACGCGCCCTGCAGGATTTCCTGGTTCAGAGTTTTGCCGACAATCGTCCCTGGAGTGATATCGTTTTTGATCTGGTTTCCGCAGAAGGGGACGCTGACACCAATGGGGCGACCAATTTTCTGCTGGCTCATTTAAATAACGAAGCAGTCCCGGCAACCGCGATCACCACACGTCTGTTTCTGGGAACACAGATTCAATGTACGCAATGTCATAACCACCCCTTTAACGATGCCACTCAGAGCCAGTTCTGGGAAATCAACAGTTTCTTCAAGCAGACAAAAGTGGTTCGTAAAAAAATGCCGGCCAAAGCTGGGGGAAAACAGGAATCTCAACTGACCCTGGTTTCGCTTCCTAATGGGGGGACCACTTTTTATGAGACACGCCAGGGGCTGATGCAGCCTGCTTACCCCAAATATGCCGGTGTAAAAGTTTCTGACGCTCCCGATGTCAACCGCAGGCAGGAGCTGGCAAAACTGATGACCTCGGGGGATGATCAGCAGTTGGCTCGTGCGATGGTGAACCGCATGTGGGCACACTTCTTTGGTTATGGTTTTACCCGTCCCGTTGATGATATGGGCTATCATAATTCACCAACTCATCCTGAGCTGTTAAATGAACTGGCGCGGCAGTTTGTAGACAGTGGCTATGATATCAAACAGCTGATTGAGTGGATTTGCCTGTCGGACGCTTATCGCCTGAGCAGTCAGTTCATCGCCGATAATGAATCTGATAACCCCGAAGATGGCAGCACGCCCAATTTCAGTCGCATGTATGTCAAGCAAATGACGGCAGAGCAGCTCTATGACTCGCTGCAGGTGACGGCTAATCCTGCGCTGGTCGTGACGGACTATTCTAATGCCTGGAATAAGATGCAAAAGCGGGATCAGTGGTTGCAGCAGTTTGTTTACACACACGAAAATGAAGAGAATGATGAGACAACCACCTTCGACGGGACAATCACCCAGGCTTTAACCATGATGAATGGTTCGCTGGTGCAGAACAGCCTGGATGTGAAGCAGGAAGGAAGCATACTCGCATCGGTGCTGAAAGAACGCAACCCGGATAACAGGATTAAAAAATTGAGTCTGGCCGCATTGACCCGTTATCCCTCATCGAAAGAACTGACGGAGTTAAAACGTCTGGTGAAAGAACGAACCAGATATTTAACGAGTCAAAATGTCCCTCCCCAAACTGCCATTCAGCAAAGTTATCAGGATATCTACTGGGCTTATCTGAATTCAAATGAGTTCATTCTGATTCACTAAACGGTCTCCCGTTTTACTGTAGCGTCTTCAGGCCTGTTTGGACCGAGTGTAATACATCGAGAGACGCGAGAGTATCATGTCGTACGCTCTCGATTGCATCTCTTCGTTCTTTCTCTATTTTCGATTGAACTATTGGAAACGACCGGGTGCTGACCCAGGTTTACCAACACTTGCAGCGTTGTTTCGGAACTGATATAGCTGACCGCTGACCTTTTATATCAATCTGGAAACTACAGCTACAGTGCAGGGGATTTCCATGTCGGACCGTTTGTTTAACAAAGTTGCTGTCGTCACAGGGGCGAGCAGCGGAATCGGTTATTCCATCGCTGAATACTATCTGAACGAAGGGGCTAAGGTCGTAGCCTTTGCCCGACGAGTGGAACTACTGGAAGAACTGGAATCACGCTACCCCGCGCGCACGCTGGTTGTGGATGGTGATGTGACCAGCGCTTCGGATCTGAACCGGCTGTCTTCTGCAACCGAACGACGATTTGGGCGGGTTGATATTCTGGTTCCCAATGCGGGACTGGCTCGCGTGATCTCCATTGAGAATTCATCGCGGGAGGCGATTAACGAAACATTTGATGTCAATTTTCATGGTGCCCTGCAGACCGTTCGTACGTTTCTGCCGGTTCTCAACGATAAGGCTGCAATAATCTTTATTACCAGCTTTTTGACACAGGTCGGGTTTCCAGGCCTGGCTGCTTATTCCGCGTCAAAAGCGGCTGTAAAGTCATTAGCACAGACGCTATCAGTTGAACTGGGAACTCGTGGAATCCGAGTCAATTCGATTGCCCCGGGGCCAGTGGCAACTCCCTTGTGGGACCAGGTCGGACTCGATCCGATACAACTCAACGCAGTGGCTGAGAGTGTGACTTCACGATTAATTCCAGGAAAATTCAGTCAACCTGAAGAGATAGCCGAGGTCGCTGTCTTTCTCGCTTCGGATGCCGCTGGAAATATTTTCGGCCAGGAAATTGTCGTTGACGGTGGTTACACAGTCGGCTGAAACGACAGCTCTGCCTTATGGTAGTTGATGGTGAGCCCTTGCCACGGGACCGGGATTCCGATCCAGATAGGACTTCAAAGTTCTCAACTGTTTCGGTGTCAGGCAGACACACATTTCACAGCCCGTGGTATACTGACCGAGTACTGTCAGTTCCTGCCACATGACTTTAACGGTTGAATTAAAAAGATGTTCGGCTGAGTGATGAACCTGGATCAACAGTGCTTCACCGATCGAAAGCGGTAAGTCCAGCAGAATGCGAATTCCGTCAAGTGAGACATCATATAAAACTGCGTTGAGGGGTTCTCTTTCGTGGCCGTTTTCTCCCGATCGCAGCAGACGGATCTCAGGGCCTGCCTGCAGTCTCTCATGCAGTCGTCTCTCTTCCCCTGAACGTCTATTAGTGGATTTTCTCCGGTCAGTCATAAATTATTCCTGCTGTCTGGTGACCCCATACCTGTTTTTAAATCAGGCGGAATGTGATCGGAATCAATGTATACCCTGCAGGTCAAGTATAGATCCTGTGAGGGAACAGCGCGCGAAGGACTGAGAAAAACAATTGTGGATTTCCACCGCAGGTCTGGTTGTATCAGCTTTGCGGCTTGACCGGTTTGAACAGAGGCATGATTTCATTCAGATTATCCTGTTCACACAGCAATATAACAGTGTCACCCGCCTGGATCTGATCATCAGCGCCGGGGACCTTAACACAATCTTCTTTGACCACTGCTGCGATCAGTGCCTGTTTCAGTTTGAGATCTTTGAGTCGGGCCTGTGTGATAGGCGAGTTTTTTCTGACTTCCAATTCCAGAATCGCAGAATTACCTCCCCCGATTTCAGAGTGACTGATGATGGGACCTGACTGAACCATACCCATGATCTGACGCGTAATCACTTCCCGGGGACTGACGGCGACGTCGATCCCCAGTTTTTCCAGCACGTTGGCATAGTCCGGACGCCTGACGATACTCATAATGCGGTCTGCACCGAGTTCTTTGGCTTCGACGCCACACACGATATTGTCTTCATCCCGACCTGTTGCGGCGATAAATACGTCTGCTTTCCCCACACGCGCTTCTTCCATTTCCGTACGACGGGTCGCATCGGCGTGAAGTACCGTGGTCGAGGCGAGATGGCGAGAGAGAAAGTCGCAGCGTTGTGGGTCTGCTTCGAGAATGGTTACGGAATATTCTTTCTTCTGCAGAATGCGTGCGAGATTGAAGCCGATATTTCCACCGCCGGCTATAATAACCCGAAATTTCAAGGCACGTTTATGCTGGAACATGCGGTGAACCTGATCGATATTTTCCTGTGTTCCAATCAGTGTGACGATCTGGCCTGCCTGGATAATATTATCAGCACCTGCAATGGATGTGTTTTTACCATCGGAAATCAGTCCGACGCGAACTCCGCTGGGCAGTTTGAGATTCTTCAGCTCAATGCCATCGGCTTTCACACCGGGTTGCACATCCAGAACCTGAATCACTACTTCTCCCCGGGCAAAGTTTTCGACGGCGAACATGCCGGGCTCCCCGATTGCTTTAGCCAGTTCCAAGGCTGTTAAATATTCAAGGCTCAGCAGTCGGTCGATATTGAAATGACGCTGGTAATCGAACGTGCTCAGATTCAGATAGGCATGGTTGAATACACGGGCCACACAGCGTCGTGCCCCCATCGCTTTGGCCAGACTGGCTCCCACCATGTTGACTTCATCCTGGCTGGTAACCGCCAGACAGATGTCAGCTCCCAGTACTCCTGCCTGAAATAGAATGGCAGAATCACAGGCGGAGCCACAGATGGTCTGCACGTCGACCCGTTCTTCAATCAGTTCCAGTGCAGCTCTGGATTTATCAATAATTGTGACGTTGTGTTGTGCGGCACAGAGAGTGTCGGCAACAAATGTGCCCACTGTTCCTGCACCCATAATGACGATGTTCATATTTAACTCAACAGACCTCTGTTCTCAGGACAGGACTCCCAGGCTGGAAGGACATCAGCTGCTTGCGCTGCGATAGCTGTTTAATGACCGTTTGAATATATAACGTGAAAGAAATAACATCAGTAGCGTGATAGAAACTGAGACCAGCGTGATCCAGGATGGTTCCAGTGTTTTGGATAGCAGTTGGCGCGCAGGTACTGTTACCACGAGTAGAATCGGAATGATATAAGAGAATGCAAACCGCAAAATTTCACCAGTAGGGGAGCCGCTGTAGATACTCCGTGGATAACGTGCAAAAACCGTAATATAAAACCAGAAATCATAAAGACCCTGATTGCGGCCGAACCAGATACTGCTGCTGGCAAGGGCAATCATCAGGCTGTAAAAAAAAGCGACTCCCACCATCAGCAACAGGCAGTACATTAAGATCTGCCCGGCCCCCTGGCAGCAGGAACTGAGAATCAGCAGCCACCGTCCTGAGTACGCTAGATCCTGCATGAGCTGGAAGCCAGATTCCAGATGAACGGTTTTCGACAGGGAGTAAAACAGAAGCGCTCCCGCAAGCAGCACCTGGTTCAACATCGCCAGATTCACTTTCTCGAAGGAAACCAGGAACTGAGTATCGATGGGTTTTAACAGGACAAAGTCCAGATTTCCATTTCGAATCAATTCGCTGAAATTGGCACAGTTCGGCATAAAGAACGTTTCCACGAAAGCATTGATCAACATGCCTGTCGCCATAAAGGCAAAGTACTCTTCACGAGTCCAGTCATTTATTGAATTGACATTCCGATAGATGATGTCAAATAAAATTAACTGAGCCGCGAACCAAAACCCGCGCGTGACAACGGTAATAATGAGATTGCCGCGGAACGTCATTTCACGAATCAATGAATTACGGAGGAAGGTGATCCAGACTCGCCCGTAATGGGGACGGGGATTACTTGCCATTAGTTGAAATACTTTCTACGCGAATCAATCGATGGTAAATCACTGTGGTTAATATCATTCCTGCTGTCGAACTGTATTTTATTTGATTTCCGTTGAGAAGTCTTCTCCAGCCGGTCATTCTGATCAAGTAAACTGAATTTGAATGGTAAACTGTCTGGAATAAAGAGCTTGTAGAGAACCTTCTCAAGCGGTTGTTTAAAGAAAAAATCCCGATTCCTGCAAAAATCTAATGGAAAAATAAATATGATTTCAGAGAGAAAACAGCGCCGGACTCATTTGGCGTGTAAACTTTGGGTAAGGACTCTGTGGTCATTTTTGCTGAATCTGAAAGTATAAACAATGAACAAAATAACCAGTTTTTTCTCTGCTAATCGTATTGCTTCCAGAACTTTCGTACTGGGGTTAGTAATCTATTTTAGTGCCATGACACTCACGGCGTCAGCACAGAATGATCCTTTTCGTACGGGCGACGATCAGCAGGAACTGACACCTCAACAACAGGAAGCAGATGCACAAGAGTTGCTTAAGGGAGTTGAGAAACTGGTTTTGTCTCAACAGAAGCGGGTTGCCAAAGAAGTCATTCGCAAGTACCCCAAATCGGAATCTGCTAAAATCGCCGAGTTGATTCTGGAAGAGTACAAGCGCTTTGATCAACTGAAAGAAGCAGATGAAGCTGCAGAAGCAGCCTGGAAGAACGAAGTGCGCAACTACTGGTTTGTAGAGCGAAATCCAGTACATAATACCAGTTACTTTACGTTGCTGGAAGGAACCCAGTTAAGCCCGGCTCTGATCATCAATCAGGCTAAGACACCAGTATTGTATGAAATGAAAGGCCCTTCCATGCCCTGGAATGGTCCGTACCGGTTACGCCCCAATGAGTCACATGATTTTAATTATCCGGTACAGATTCGTTTCTTTTCCGATCAGGGGGTTGTCGTCAAGCATCTGGCACAGGGACAGACTCTTCAGCTCAATGGAAACAATACTCTACATATCAAATAATAATCGGTGTCTTTCCTGATAAATTGTGAGATTTCTTCCTGAGTTCTTTGCATACCTTAGCACATAATATTAACAGCCACCGTTTATAAGTGATTTGAGAACCTGGTCTTGGGTCGTATTGTGCGATTTGTTTGAGGTCGTTTCAGAACACTCACTTCATTGAGAATTCCCCTTTTCGCCTGATGGGAATGTCGCTATACTTCCCCCGCATTTCTCATTTACCATTTGGTAAAGCACCTCTCTCAACGTTCAACTTTTCTACTCCTCTCTCTCAATTACCATTCCAGTCACAGCAACTTACTGCTGCGGTTCGCAATAAGGAGCCTCGCAGGTGAGGTTATATCTTCCATTATCCGTTCAACATTTCCTGTGGGGAGTGCTGGTGAGCGCTGTCTGTGCCAATCTGGAAGCACAACAGTTTGCCAGTTCACAGCCATTTATGGCTCCGTCTCCCCATGCAAATGCAACTCAGGGACCAAGCCAGGCGCAACGATACCTGGAGAATCAATATGAAAATCGACAACAGAATCCGATTCAACTGGGACTTCCTTTACATCAGACCGAATCCATAAGAACGGTCAGCGGCCAGCAGGAGATCAGTCGCAACCTGCCTCCCCTGTATTCCCAGGCCAGGCTGGAATCTGATCTGCTGCCAGACCAGATTCAGCGTGTTAATTCTGGTCAACCTGCATTTGACTCGTACCCAGAGTTCGATGCCATGACTGAGCCAGAGGATATGTATTCGGACTCCATCGAACAGTTATGCGCCGAAAGCTGTTGGGGGTGGACGGTCTTGCCTACTGATTTGCTCTACAAGTCTTATCTGGCAGGGCCTAAAGAGTCTCGAATGGCATTGGCCATCCTGCATGAAAAAGATATTGGCTGGCAGATGGAACTGGAAGCAGGTGCCCGTGTTGGTATTTTAAGATACGGCTCGCTGAATGATAATGTCCTGGAAGGCTGGCAGTTAGATGTCGAAGGAGCTGGCCCGCCTCGCTTGAATATGGAAGAAGAAATGGACCTCGATGCCACCGATTTCCGCGTAGGCGTTCCTTTAACCTGGAGACGAGGCGCTTACCAGGCGAAGTTTGCGTATTATCATACCAGTGCCCACGCCGGGGATGAATACGTCGAACGGAATCCCGGGTTTCAGCGAATCAATTATGTACGTGATGCGTTTGTCTTAGGCGGTGGTTACTTTCCTGATCCGGATTTACGACTCTACGCTGAAATTGGCTATGCATTTAATACAGACGGCGGTGCGCAACCTTGGGAACTCCAGTTCGGTGCTGAGTTCAGTCCAGTAGAACATTCCGGGATTTTTGGGGCTCCCTTCTGGGCCATAAACGGTTATTTACGCGAAGAAGTTAACTGGGGCGGCAATGTGAATATCATGGTTGGCTGGCAGTGGCGTGGTGATCGAAACAACCATCTGTTCCGAATCGGCCTGCAATACCTCGATGGAAAAACCATGCAATATGCGTTCTTTAACAACTCGGAGCAGTTTGTCGGTTTTGGTACCTGGTACGATTTCTAGGCTGTGGCCAGTATTACTTGAACATCTCCCAGGCCATTTGAACCGGGTATAGCAGATTAAGCGATGCTCTGTTTGAATGTGGCATCTTCCAGAGCCTGAACCTGGCACTGCTGCTCGCCATCCTTGAAAACTCTGCTATAATGTCGCTTTACATCTATCTTAAAGCGATTAATTGTTGTGGAGTGATATAAATCTGATGGCGGGGGGGAAAGTCTATTTAGTTGGTGCAGGTCCCGGGGATCCCGGTCTGATAACCATTAAAGGCATCGAATGTCTTAAGCAGGCAGATCTGATACTGTATGACGGGCTTGTCAATCCACTTCTTTTGGAACATGTTTCTTCTGAAGTGGAGCGTACCTGTCGGGTCGCCGAGGGTTGCCAAAACCGTCGTGTGCTTAAACAGGATGAAATTAATGAGCGTTTAATTGCTGCTGCCCGAGAAGGTAAAACGGTAGTACGACTCAAAGGGGGAGACCCTTTTATCTTTGGTCGAGGCAGTGAGGAAGCGGCGGCACTGCGTGAGGCTGGAATCGACTTCGAAATTGTGCCCGGCATCACCGCTGCGACAGCCGCCGCCGGCTATGCGGGCATCTCAGTCACGCATCGTGCCCACGCATCAGCGGTTGCCTTGATCACCGGACATGAAGATCCCACGAAACCCGATTCTTCGCTGGATTACGAAGCACTAAGCCGCTTCCCCGGTACTTTGGTATTTTATATGGGGCTGCATAACCTCAAACATATCGTGAGTTCCTTAATTGAGGCAGGCAAATCAGGTGATACTCCCGCCGCCGCTATTAGCCGCGGCACAACTCCTTTTCAAAAAACGGTTCAATCTACACTGAAAGGTTTGCCCGAGTCTGTCCAGAACGCCGGACTGGTAGCGCCGTCGCTGATTGTGATAGGTGAGTGTGTGACATTACGGGATCAGATTGCCTGGTTCGAACAGAAACCTCTGTTCGGGCTGCGAATTGGAATTACCCGGTCCGAAGATCAGTCCGAATCCGAAATTCAGCAGGCAATCCGACTGGGCGCACAGCCGGTGTTGTTACCCACAATTGAAATCAGCCAGCCTGCAGACTGGGCCCCCGTTGATCAGGCAATCTCGCGCCTGAAGGACTATGATTGGCTGGTCTTCACCAGTGCCAATGGTGTGCGGTATTTCATGGATCGTCTCTGGGAGCTGGGATTGGATTCCCGACAGCTTTCTCATTTAAAAATAGCGACAATTGGCCCCTCTACGGCGGAAGCACTTCTGGCATATCGAATACGGGCGGATCTGGTGCCTCCTCAATATCGGGCAGAAGCTCTTGCTGAATCGCTTAAACCACTGGCCACAGGACAAAAACTGCTCTGGGCAGGAGCTAACCGGGGAAGAGAAGTATTGATCACTGAACTGGCAGAAGTCTCCGCGACTGTCGATAAAATAGTGGTTTATGAAAATCATGATGTCTCAGCCTGGAATGAAGAGAGCCTGAAACTGCTGGAGTCAGGTGAAGTTGACTGGGTGGGATTGAGCAGTCCTTCGATTGCGCGAAATTTCGAGCGGCTCTTAACAGATGCGGCGCGTGCGCAACTGGGAAAATCGATCAGACTGGCCAGTATCAGTCCCGTAACAAGTCAAGCCGCTCAGGAAGCAGGGTTGCAGATTGACGTAGAAGCCAAAGACTACCATTGGGATGGAATTTTCACTGCAATTCAGCAATATGCGGCATCAGGTCCCTGAAAATTCGAACCAGGCCTTCAGCCTAAATCGGACAAAGAGGTTGCTATTGACGTGAATTGAAATATTTACGATATTGCTCACCCATGAAATGAGGATGTAGTTTTCAGAAGCGCAATCTGAACTCTGGAATCATCTAATCCTCCTTTTCAGCATGTAAAAATCTGAAACATTGATCACATTGTCAGGCCAGGGAAGGCTAAACTGATGCGATTTATTAAACGTGGACTCAGCTATCTGACCATCGCCAGTTATGTTGGCATATTGTTATTTGGTATCCTTTGTCATACCTTTACTTATCGAACCGGCAGTCATCCCGGCATGTATTATATTGTCTGGGATATGTTCTGTGGCTGGTCTGCCTATTCTGTCCGTACGCATATCATCGGTGAAGGTATCAGTGGTAAGTATTATGAATTATCTCCCGGCCCCTGGGGTGATTTTTATCCCTACGGAAAGCTGGGTAGACGCCACTACGATACCACGGGAGATGCCTGGGTTCGCATGGCGATGAATACGCTCGATAAAACAGAGCATGAACCTATGCTGAGAATTCTCTGTATCGAGGAAACATGGTGTAAAAAATATAATCTGCCGGACATGGTCTGGGATCAGCGATATGAGGAACCCAAAGATTTCCAGAACTATTATCGTCTGCGCAGGGTGATTACCCCCGAAGGAATCGTGGCACAGTCGTATGTTCCCTGGTTGACACGCCAGGCGAGTCTGCAACTCAATGATAACCCACGCCTGATAGCAGAAATGAATCGTGGTCGTCCATTTTTCGCAGCAACGATTGGCAGTCAGGTAGAGGCCACTGCTCCCTCACAACATGACCCGAATCTTCCCGTTCACCTCGCCTCGCCAGTAGGTAATTAGGTCGAATTTTCGAGAGTCCCTTCCGTATCGAGTCGCTACATCAAACAGGATTTCAAGCATGGATGCCCCAGAAGTGATTTCAAACTCAAATAATTCTCTTCGTGATCGCTTCCAGAATTTCTTTTTTGCCAAAGAAGTTCCCTACGGACTGGCGATTGTGCGAATGCTGCTCCCCATGATCCTGCTGGGAACAGTCTGTACCCGCTGGCCCTATTCGCGAGAGTTATTCTCGGCCGATGGAGCCCCAGCGCCTCTGGCCGACATTTTTCAGTACTATGACTTTCTGCCAATATTACCAGGGACGGTTGTCGTTGGTCTGTTTGCTGCACTCGGTTTTTTCCTGTTCTGCAGCAGTATTGGCTGGATGACGCGGTTTTCGCTGATTGCTTCGACGATCCTTTATACTTATTTCTGTTTCATGGACTGCATCAGCATGGCGACGAAGTACTCCGTCATTGCAACGCATGCTATGTTTCTGCTGTCTCTTTCTCACTGTGGCGCTATCTGGTCTGTCGACAGCTGGTTAAAAGGCAGAAAACAGAGACAGTCGTGGCCTCAGTACACGAGATACGAATTACCTCGGTACGAGATCTGGCCACAAAGATTGATGCAGATACTGATCTGTCTCGTTTACTTCGGAGCCGCGATCACAAAAATGCATACGCCCGGATACCTGGAAGGCGATCAGATCAGCTACTGGGCAATGTCGCGGTATAATAATCCTCACCCGATAGGAGAATTTATGACACTGTATCCGATTTTATTATCGGTGATGTCATATATTGCCATGATCTGGGAAATTGCCTTCGTATTCGTCGTCTGGCGTAAATGGGGCCGAATAATTGGAATAGCAATGGGAACCGCATTTCATATTGGCACCACATTTTCGCTGGGACTTTATATTTTTCCCATGGTCTCCATATCCATTTATTTCTGTTTCCTCAATTCCGAGGATGTCCAGTGGATCTCTGCCCGCGTTCGTCGGCTGTCTCGCAAGGGAGGCTGGTTTTATCAGTTTGCCACAGAACTCGGTAAATTCAGAGAACGCCTGCGGCCACAATCGCTGTCAGTCTGGCAATCTCCAGCAGCCTGGATGACCAGTATCGCAGCTGTGTTAGTTCTCAGCATCTATGTTGAACATCAACAGGACCTGTATGGACTGAGACGGGCAGAAGGTAAGCTGGCCTTGCACGAAGTGGATCCAGAACTGGTCGCAGAAATGATGGGGCCGGAACAGGTCATGCGGGTGAAAGACAAGTTTCTTGCTGTTGATGTCGGTACACAGATGGCAGGCGGCTGGATCATTAACCGCAAACAGGAATTCAAAGCAGGTGAAATGATTCTCGTCCAGTGTGCGCTCAATCCCCCTCATGAAGATATCTGGATTGATTGCCATTTTTGTGAAGAAACCGGTCGCATCGTACAGCGAACCGGGCAGATCGCGGCGCGTGAAAATATGCGGGCCACATTTCAGATTTATCCTCCCGAAATTCTGGAGCCCGGTAATTACTATGTTTCGATCAGATCAAAGGGCAAGGAAGTGTTGAGGCGTTCGATCACATTACTTCCCAATCTGGCACCAGTTGCAAATTAAAAGGAAGCGGCGAAGTTACTTTTCCGCGTTCGATTTCTCCTGTTTTTTGTCTTGTGGAGATGTCACCAGTCTGCGAATGACTTCCGTGAGAACGGATTCAACTTCCGGTGACACGAGGCTGGCACTGGGACTCGATTCATATCCTCCCTGGCTGTAAGCGATTTCAGTGCAGATGTAACCGGGACCATAATCGCCATAGGCAGCCATACAGACGGTTTGTTGTGGGGCGAATTTTTGAGCCAGTAACTGATATTCAATAAACAGTTCGCCTGGCAAATGGAGGATGGATGCCGATTTCAGATGCAGACAGGTGATGGGAATCTGGTGACCTTGTGAGGCACGTTGATACCAGACAAGCCGAAATGCCGCGTAAGCGCGTTCTTTGGCTGTTTGATCCTGATCATTTACGATTGCCTGTAACTGTTCCGGATCCAGATGCTGAGAAACCGGCAATGCGGTCATTTCGGTCTTCCAATGTAAATCTGCAGCAGAAACAGGCGTTTTATTCTGTGTTTTAAACGCCGACTCCATGGCGCGCTCGACGCGCTGTGCCAGAATGGGTCTCATTCTGGTAGAGCCATCATTGTATTTTCCAGCAGCAATATTTCCTGCGGCGCCGTTGAAGTAAACATTCAGGGTTCCCGGTAATGCTTTGTTTCGGGCTTCCCGCGCGATTCCCACGAATTCATAGTTCACATCACCCTGTCCATAATAGCTTTGAGGGTGAGTGGCATAATAATTCAGAACCGCGATCGGACGATCCGCGTCCCAGAAACAGAGACATCGGAGCCAGGGGTCGATCAGCCCTTCGGGAGCATTGATGGCTTCCGGAGATTTTGATTTACTCCAACGCATGAGGCGGACTTTACCGTCTGTCCCCAGTAAACGACGATTCGAGGCAACCCGTTCTACTTTCGCTTTGCCAATTCCGAAATGCGTGACGGTCTGAGGGTTCTTCAATCCGGATCGAATCGCGTTGGCCACCTGTTCAATACACTGTCTGCCATATTTGTTGTCATAATTCTTTCCACCGAGTCCCTGGTCTTCCATGATTTTCCCTGTAGCAAAATCGATTCGGGGTGCGTCGTGCTGATGCAAAGAATGCACGGCAACACGCTCCGGCGTAGTTCCAGCGGCTTCGGCAAGCATTTCACGCCATGTGTCATAACCCTGATTTCCAATTCCGATGGCATCGACGGCACATAAAACGACCGGTTGTTCCTCAGAAATCAGAACCACACCCCGTGCAAAAAGAGGGGTTATGATTTTCCGGGCGGGGGCATAAGCAACCGGTACCCCAAGATCAGGAGTGACATCTACATTGAACGTTACAATTTTCAAATTCCCAGCCTCTACAATGGGTGCCGGACCATAGACCAGAATCAGGAGAAATGAAAGAGGCAGAATGAGTGAGCGACGAGTCAGTAAGGAAAGCATAAAATTGATTCCTGGCAGGGGACAGAGGGGTGAAAAATAAGCTCTATCAGTTTGAAGCTGAACTCCTAACTTAAATGGCTCTCGAGACTCAGGCAAGTTCGAGCGGGTGTTGCGCGACGAGTTCCCATTTTGAGATCGAGATTTCTCAGGAGATACCTGGTCCGAATTTCTGACGAGAGGCTCGTGCGAGTACTATGTCAGGCGGGTGAATCACCTTTTGATGTTCTCCTGTTTCATAGTCTTATTTTAGAGTTATTTTTAAATATTTTCGCAATTTCCGGTCTCTCAGTTACGTCCTATCTTCCAGACAATGAGCCAAAAAAACTATACTGAATTGTATAAACTCTGGGTTCGACGCTTTTTACGTGAATGTCCTGTCTTCCGTTCATTCTCAAAAACGCGCAGGGTACAAAATAATGTACGGGATTGTGACAATTTAAAACTTTAGAGTCTTCAACACTGTAAAACACAATTTTAGTGGCTTTGGAGACACTGCAATAAACCTGGTTACAGGCTAAGGGTGGGTTATATGCGATATCTGAGACGCGCACCTCGTTTTCTGCTGTTTTCTTTCATCGCCTGTTTCTGTCTGGGCATATCTGTTGTCTCCTTCGCCCAATCCTCCGTGGAAGCGGATAAGCCCGCCACCAGTCCGGACAATAAGGAGGCTGACTGGGATCGTCTGATTTATATCCCGTTCAAAAACATCAAGGACGTTTTCAATAAATCTGACGCCACGATCTTCATGCCTTACCTGGAGTACCTCGAACTCTGGGCCAGATCAGCAGGGCCCGGCACTGACCAGGAATTGAACTTTCCTGCGAAAGCTGTAGTCACCAGTTCCAGTTATCAGGCAGAGATTCAGGAGAATGTCGCTCGGATTCAATGCGATCTGACAATACAGGTTCTCGGAGACCCCTGGGTGGAAGTGCCATTACAGTTTGGTGAGGCCGCTATTGGAAAAGTCAGTTCTCCCAAGTCAAAAGTATTTTTGCGAGGGACCGGGAAAGGCAGTTATACACTATTGCTCTCAGAAAAAGGGGAACACCAGATACAGATTGAATTACTGACCCGTGTCAAGAATTCTCCTGAAGGGCGAAGTTTTGAATTTGTCTGTCCTACTGTCGGTATTACGACACTGGAACTGTTGATTCCCGAAGCCGATCAGAGCGTTAAAATTACTCCTCAACTGGTAAGACTGCCCACCAGTTCGCCCGCCGATGCCACACGCGTGAAATCCACACTGGGTGCCACCGGACAGATCAGTGCACTATGGTATCCCCGTGAAAGTTCAAAACCGGAAATGGATCTGCTGGCCAGCGTCGAGAATTCAACACTGGTATCCATTCGGGATGGCCTGGTCTATACCCAGGCAACATTGAAGTATGACGTGCTCCGGGGAGATATGCAGTCGGCACGAATCGCCGTACCCCTGAATGACCGCATTCTGGATCTTACTTCATCTAACACTAAAATCAAAAGCTGGAAGGTCGAGAAAAATGCAGACCGACAGGTCGTGCTGATTGAATTTCTCAATAAGTTACAGAGTGGGGCCTCCTTACAGATTCATACCGAAAAGGAAATCCCCGAGGAACCGTTTTCCATTCTGGGACTGGCCGATTCCAGGACGGATGGAATCCATGCTCTGGATGTCATTCGGGAAAGCGGGCAGATTGCCATTATCCCGGGAGAAAGTATGACTTTTACAGTGACTGAGACATCGGGAGTCACACGAAGTGAAAGCGCAGGGGTTCCGGAGAGTATTCAAAGACCGGATGCAGTTTACTATCGCTTTTTCAATCCCTCTGCCCGGTTACAGATTAAAGTACAGCCTCTGGAAGCCCGGATTTTTGTAAGCCAATTGAGTGAATGCAGTTTTGGAGAAGACGAAATCCGCTTGGGCTCTCAGCTGACTTATGATATTCAGCGTGCCGGGATTTTCTCGTTTCAGCTGAAAGTTCCGGAACAACTGGAGATTGATTCCGTCAATGTGGCGGGTTTGAAAGAGTACAACTTTGATAAACAGTCACGGATGTTGACGATTGCCTTACAGCAGAAATATCAGGGGCAGCTCAAAGTACAGATACGCGCCCATCGAGACCTGGAAAAAATCGATCAGGAATCAACTGTGAACGTTCCCTTACTTGAGCCAGTCAATGTGGAACGGGAAACAGGACAGGTTGCCATCTTTGCCCCAGAGGCAATGGAACTGATTATCAGCAATCCGGATGTCATCGGCGCGCAACCATCAACTGCCTCAAGCCGTCTCAAGTCAGGCAATCTCTCGCTGGCCTCCATGTGGGATTATAACCGTCGACCGGTAGAGATCCCGGTTCAGATTCGTATCAGGCCGACGCGACTGGTTGCTGATGTCGCCACCAGTGTCGATGTGAAAGAGCAGATTGCGGAAGTGACAAGTAGAATCCATTACCAGGTCCAGTATGCAGGGGTTGACACGTTCCGTTTTGCCGTACCTGAAGCGATTGCTGACCTGGTTCAGATTCGTTCCCTCTCTCCTGGACCGGCACCCTCTATTAAACAGAAAAGTCGGTCAGAACAGGCCGTCGATGGCTGGGTGATCTGGACAGTAACGACTCAACGGAGTGTGCAGGGCCCCTATGTTCTTGAGGTACGTTACGATATTACTCCCGGCTTGCAGGCAACAGTCACCAGTCCGGAAGCTGGAGAAAAAGCGGCGGAAGAAACTGAGGGAGAGAAAAACAAAGAAACTGAACCTGAGAAAAAGAAGCCAGTTGAAACCGCAGAGGGAGATATCGCATTAAAAGAGATTGTGTTGTCTCCCCTGAAAGTTCTGGGACTGGTGAAGAGTGAGGGGGACTCACGATCACGTGAGGTTTCCCTGTCGCGAGTCTATGGTGAAATTGCTGTTCAAAAATCAAAGATGCTCTCCGTCACAACTTCAGAACTCGACGAACAACTGGATCCGATTGATATACGCGAGCTCAAACTGCTGCCCCAGGAAGGTTTCCTGGCGTTTCGGTATTTCAATCAGCCTGTGACCCTGGAACTGGCATCGACCCGGCACAAAATCCAGGATGTTGTGGAGACGATTATTCTCAAATCGCTAGTTGAAGTCGTTGTGAGTAAAGAAGGCCGGTCTACGTATCGTTGTCGCTATCTGATGAAATCCAGTGAGCGACAACAGTTGAAAGTCGCATTACCTGCGGGTATGGAACCATTGAGCATCACAGTAGCAGGGCAGCCCGTCCCTCTGGAAAAGGCAGATCAAACCCAGGATGAAGAAGGCTGGTCTAACTATTTTGTGAATGTCGCCCGAGATCAGGCTTCGGATCAGTCTTTCCTCGTCAGCCTGCTGTTCACCAAAGCAGTGCCTCGTATTACAGACTCCTTCGGCGGTAATTTGAATTTACCCCTGCCGCGGATTGGTGGCGTTAAAGGCGAAAACGTCGTGGTCCAGCAATTGAAAACCGCGATCTGGGTACCAGATCAATACGCACTGGTGAATGTCTCGGATGATTTTCAGCCGGAATACGAGCCTTACCTGGACGGAGTCATTCCTCGACGAGGGGGGACTGATGTATCAGGTAATTTCTTTGATTCGTGGATTGGTGCTTCCGCCGGGTCATTGATCGACTTCCCGACTGAAGGACGCACTTTTATCTACACACGTCTCGGCGACAGTAGTGAAATCAGTGTGTCCTGGTGGAAGCTTTCATTTTATACATGGGTTTTAAGTAGCGCCCTGATTGTCATCGCCTTCGTCATGAGAAAAACACCGTGGGAAAACAAGGTCGCCGTCCTGATTTTTCTGGTATTCATACTGGCCATGATCGGATTGACGAATGCAGATATGGTGCTGCATGGACTGTATGTAGCCCGGTTTGGAATACTCGCATTACTCGCAATCTGGATTTTGTATTCCCTCGCAGGGCTGAGATCTGTTCAACCTGCGACCTACCCAAACACACAAATAACTTCAGGCGGACAGACTGCAGCGGTGATCCCACCTCCAGAGATCTTCGATGAATTCGAACAGAATCGATCTGACAAAGAGCTGTAAACTCTGACCGTTTCGATACAAGTGTAATAAGAGTTTTTCTATGAGTGACTCACATCATGAGGTTCGCCATGAGATTGAATAATAAAAGTTCTGCTGCCAAACCAATTTCTGACAGGCGAATCAGAATTTTACAGAAGGTATCCACAGGAGCTTTCCTGTTTGTGGTATCCGTTTCTATTTTGAAATTCGGCCTGAATCCACAGGCACTTGCAGCAGAGAAACCGACTGCGAAACAAAGCGCGTCTCAAGCTGTTTCAAAAAAATGGCCTGAGACGGCCGTCTATCTTCCCCTGGATCAACTCGATGCGATCATGTCACGAGACAAAAGTGGTGTGCTGTTATCAAAGAGCGAATATGAGACTTTAAAAAAACAAGCCAAACAGGGGGCAGGCGATGTTGATTTACCCTCGTCCCATGCCCTGATTTATGCTGCCGACTATCAAACGTCGATTGTCGATCGACAGTTACTGATCAAAGCGACGATTTCGATCAGGCAGTTTCGTCAGCAGTTGACGGTGATCAATCTGCCATTCAGCGGGTTGGCAGTCGAGTCTGCACAACTTGATCGGCAACCGGCGATGATTGCCCGTACGGCATCCAAGTCACAAATGTTGCAACTCTTCAGCCAAAAGTCGGGCGAGCATCAACTGGTACTGCAACTCTCGGCACCCTTAAACACAGTAGGCAGTGATCAGGTCTCACAATTCCAACTCCTGCCGGGGGTCGCCAGTCAATTTAAAATCGAACTGCCCGAAAAGCAGCACCTGATCGTGAATGAATTAAAGGTCAAACCTTCGGATTCAGCAGAAAAAGTGGTGGCATACGAATTCCCAATCGGGGGGACCGGCCAGGTTGGTTTGAAAATAACAGAACAGAGCCGCGAGCAAGCCAACGATTCCCTGATCTTTGCCCGGAGTGGAATCGGTATCTCCGTCAGTCCCGGTAAAGTCGCCTGGCAGGCGCAGACCACGCTCAGCATTTTTGGCCAGTCACTCGATCAACTGGTACTGAGTGTGCCGCAGAATCTGGAGATCATCAGTGTAGAATCGACCGGACTGGAGTCATGGGTGCTCAATGACAGTATGCAGGATCGCCGCCGTACCGAGATTACTCTGAATTATCGTCAACCCGTTGAAGGCGAACGGCAGATCATCTGTCGCGGTGTAATGACAACCCAGGCAGATGAAACGTGGCAGGTTCCCAATCTGATTATCGAAAAGGTCAACTCCCACGTCGGCTCGGTATTGATTCGTTATCCCCCCGGTGTCCGCCTGCAGGTGGAAAAAACGAATGATGTCCGTCGTAAGGCGATGCAGGATTCTTCCAGGGACAAACGTTCCAAAACAGATCCGGGGCTGGATTATGACTTCTGGCAGCAGAAATTCGAGATCTCCCTGGTAACACAGGAAAAACGTTCCGAAGTGCAAATGGCGGCTTCCACCGTTGTTGACCTGAATGAGCAGGGCATGGATCTGCGGCTGGTGACAACGGTCGAAAGCCTGTTTGCTCCCATGTTCGAATTTCAAATGAAAATACCGGCAGAGTGGACCATTCTGGGAGCCTCCCTGCAGGATAAGGAGATCGACTGGAAGGAATCGTCCCGGGAAGCCGGCAGCAAACTGGTCAGGCTGTCTTTTCCTCAACCGTTGCCCGCAAATCAGGAAGCTAAAGTGATTGTGACAGCGCATCGGGATCTGGAAAACTGGCCCCCGGAATCAGAGAGTCAACTGCTGAATATTCCCCAGGTGGAATTACCCCAGGCAAAAATTCTGGAAGGATCTTTGATCATCAATGCGGACTCTGACTGGGATCTGGTTCCCAGTGAACTTGTGAACCTGGAGCCACTTCAGGAACAGATTCCCCAGATGCGATTTGGGTATCAATATCAGGACAATCAATATTCAGGCAGCCTGAACATTTCACGTAAGCCATTACAGCTTGCCGCACACCATCTGCAATATGTCAGGCTGGACCCGACAACCCTGTTTTCACATTTCGAAACGACACTGAATGTCGAGCGAGGCAGTTATCGTTCCCTGATGGTGGCGCTCCCGGAAAGTGTCAGCCAGGATCTTCAATTTCGATTGATCAATGCAGCGGGGAAAATCTTAGAGCAGGTAGCACAGGAACCCCAAAATGGTGTGCGTGTCTGGACTTTAAAAATGGATCGTCGCCTGAGTGGCAAACAGATTCTGAGCGTCACTGTGGAACAGCCTCGCCAGAAAGGGGAAGCCGTGATTGTTCCCCAACTGCAGATTATGTCTGCAGATCGACAGTACGGCGAAGTGGCATTCGAAGCCGAGGGAGATCAGCGACTCAAAATCAAGGCAACGGGAATTCGCGGGCAGACTCTGGCGACCATCGATGCCGCCGAATTACCAGTTCCCGTCGCTTACCAGCCTCAGGAAAGGATTGTGGCCGCTTATCGGTTTGTTGGTATCGGACACCAGATTGAAGTTCTGGAAACACGCTTTAATCAGACTGCCGTCCCCACGGCCATTGCGCACCTCATGTCTCTTAAAAGTGTGATCGGCCCCAACGGAGAAGTACAAAATGAAGTGCTCCTTCATTTTTCCGCAGTCGGGATTCAGGCATTGCAGATTTCCTTGCCAGAAGGAGCGGAATTACTTTCAGCACTCGTTCAAGGAACCCCCGTTGAAGTTCGCAAAACGGAGAATGCGTTTATTGTCCCGATCACTTCAGATGTGCAGGAACATAATGCTCACACACTTCAGTTATTATACGACGCTAATCGATTGATGACTCAAGAATCCAATCAGCTGTCACAGTCTCCACCTCGGATCTCAGTCGTCGATGGTACGGGGGCGATTCAACCCTTACAGGTTTTAAATCAGACCTGGTCAATTCTATATCCTTACGATTATTTTGTCTCAGCAAGTTCGGGTGATTTCGTCCCGGATCAGCCTCTGCCTCGCCTGGGTATCCTGGAAAATCTCCGCCAGCATATCAGCCTGGTGTCCGCTAGAAGTGTATTCTATCGGTCTATGATTATCTTTTTTCTGGTGATCACAATTTTTGTGAGTATCTTCGCTTTTCGTAAGGGTGGATTCAGTGCCGTCATCACACTGCTCGCAGGTTTATGCCTGTTGCTGGCTGTCATTGGATTGATAATGGATTCTGGGATGCGAGCTTCTTCTCGTGAAGTATCAATCAGTCAAGGAGAAGCCCCTTTACCATCAGCTTATTACCTGAACGATGGTGTCGAACCTCAAGAAGGGACCGATGTTCGATTTCGGGATACCACTGTACCACTCGGTGGCGATTTCGATTTGAACGTCCAGCATGAAGCGGCACCCACGACTCACCCGGAAGAAGGTTTGACATATGGTTCCCAGCCTGCAGAAGTGGCTAATCAACGGTTACTCATGAAATCCAAACGCAGAATTGAAGGGGGCAAGGTATTTCAGCAATCTGGTCAGTCACCACGTATTAATGTTACACGGATCTCGCCGGACTCATCAATACAGGGCAAAGCTACTGACCTGCCTGGTCGTACTGCGGGAGAAGCTGACAAAAAGGAAAACGGAGATCAATTGGACGTTGCCAATCCCGAGCGGGCTTTGGGCGGACGATTGTCCGTGATCGCTTCACTGCCTCAACCGGAGAAATTCCGATCAATGGCATTTCAATATTATGGCGAGCCTCAGGAACAGCCCTTATCGCTGCAGGTTTCCCTGCAGCAGGCACGATCAAGTCAAAAGTTCTTTCTGGCGGTGATGTTCGGCGTCCTCTGGGCAGGCTGGTTACTGCGAAGATTAGCCTGCTATCATAAACTACTGCTTCTCCTGGCCGGAGTACTGTTACCTGTGGCTTGTAGTTCTCTGTTTCCTGTCCGTTTTCAACCCGTGCTGGACGGCCTGTTCATCGGCACTTTACTTACCGGTGTATTATGGGGTATCGAATGGCTGATTCGAACTCTCAAACGGGAATTCAAAGGCGCCATGAAGACTCCTTCCACGAAACAGGCAACAATAGCATCTCTGCTGTTGCTGGGATTTATTGGCACTAATTCTACTCCCGTGTTTGCCCAGAAAAAGCCGATCGCGGTGGAAGCCCAACATCAGACGATCGACAGTCTGCCAACGCTGCCTCAGAATCTGATCATTCCTTACGAAACGGGAACAGATCCACTCGCTTCGCAACGGATTTTTCTACCTCGCGAGGAATTCAAACGGCTCTGGAATGCCGCCCATCCCGACCAACCACTCAACCAGGAGACAGACTCTCTGGGAGCGATCAGTCAGGCTTTGTATTCCGCCGAAGTCAAACCCGGCGCTGAACCGGGGCAGGCAGTCGTGCATATCACGGGCAGGCTGGTCATTCATACTACGGGCTCTCAACCTGTCACAATTCCGCTCCCCCTGGGAAAAGCTGCGCTCAGCAGTGCCACATTAGATGGGAAATCAGCGACTCTGCTGACGCATCCGCTTAACCAGTTGAG